>CAZNOE010000002.1:53279-63227 GCA_964574525.1 uncultured Bifidobacteriaceae bacterium | reverse complement strand
GGCGGTCTCCTTATCAACGGGGCGACCCGGGCATTGGAGGTGCAGTTGAGCGGGGCGGCCTCCAGCCAGCTTGCCGGCGTCCGCACGCTGGCGACGCCGATTGCACAGACGTTCTACGTCGGGTACTTGCTGCGTTATCAGGCGGGGGCCGCTTGGGCGGGTGCCAACAACACCTTCACGCTGCATCTGGGCACCAATGCTACGCAGACCGGGACTTTGAACTTCGGTATTCGCGGCAACCCGACGGCGGGGAGCGATGAATTTGCTTTGCGGTTCGGCACCGGCGCGCCCGTCTCCGGCGCGACGACGGGCGGGCAAGTCGTCACCGGCACGGACTACTACCTCGTTCTGAAAGTAAATTATGGTGGCGGTGTATTTACCTCGGCGAACCTGTGGCTCAACCCGAATGCCAGTGACGACGTGGACACGCCCAACGGCGATGCCTCGCTGAGCGGTTTTTCGTTCGCGAATCCCATCACCCATGTCTTTTTCCGGCAGGCCGTGTTGGATGCGGACGACGTCTTGCGCGTTGATGAGATCCGAATTGGAACCGCTTGGAGCGAAGTCGTGCCATCGTCGGGCAGCACCAATCCGCCCCCCAGCGTGTCCCTCACGAATCCCGTCAATAGCGCCAGCTTCCTTGCGCCTGCGAACATCCTCCTCGAAGCGACGGCCTCCGACAGCAACGGCACCGTGACGAACGTCGCCTTTTACGCCGGCACCACCAAGCTGACGGATGATGCCATCGAACCGTTCTCGTATAGCTGGACGGGCGTTTCCGCCGGCAACTATGCGCTGACGGCGGTGGCGACGGATAATGGAGGCCTTTCGAGCACTTCATCGGTGGTCAATATTTCTGTGACCAATGTGCCTGCTCCCAGCACGCTCATCGCGGAGGATTCGTTCAATTACCTCTCCTTGGGTGGGGGCACCCTGCACGGTCGGAACGGCGGCAGTGGGTGGGCCGGCGCCTGGGCCACCAACGGCCTGGGCAATCAGGCCGTCAGCGCCGATGCCACGGGGCAGGAACTCAACTTCACTCCGGTGGGCGGCGCGACCATTGATGGCAGCGCCGAAGCCGTGGATATCACCGGCACGGCGAATCAACCGGTGGCGTATCGCCAATTGGCCAGCCCGGCGACGGGCACGTTTTATGTTGCCTACCTGATGCGGTTGGTGTCCGGCGCGTGGTCGGGAAGCGCGACGTTCAGCGTTCATCTGTCCGACAGCGGCAACAACGTGAACACGCTGAACTTCGGCGCACGCGGCGGCGCGGATTTCATGGTGCGCCTCGGCAGCGTGGCGCCGGATTCGACCAATGTGATAGCGACGGCGCTGGCTCCGAACACAACCTATTACCTTGTGGCGCGGCTCAGCCAGCCCGGCGGTTCGGGCCATTACGACCGCATCGAAATGTGGCTCAATCCCGCCTATGCCAGTTCGAACGCGCCCCACGTCTCCTACAATCTGCCCGCCGGCACCGGGCTGGCCAGCATCTCGCACTTCTTCATCCGTGTCGCCGCGTTGGCGGCGGACAATACGGTCCGCATGGACGAATTGAAGGTCGGCGCTGCCTGGAACGACATCGTTTCGCCGTGGACCGGAACGCCGGCGGTGGATTCTTTCACGCTGATGTATCCGGGAACCGGCGGCCCGGTGCCCGGTTATGACCCCATCACCAACAATGCCACGATCAATCTGTTCCTGACCGGCACGAACCTGAGCCTCCGCGCGAACACCTCGCCCGGGTTTGATTTCGGCAGTGTTGCCTTCAACCTCACGGGGGCAACCACACAATCCCAGACCGACAACGCCTATCCGTGGTCGTTGTTTGGCGACTCCGGCGGCAGCTACACGGGAGGCGTGTTCAACCTCGGCGCGCACAGCCTGACGGGCACGCCGTTCCCGGCCGATGGCGGCGGCGGCATCGCCGGCATTCCCGCGACCGTCAACTTCACGACCGTGAATACGGTGGTCATCACCAACCAACTGCCGGCGGTGACGTTGACCAATCCGCTCAACGCCGCCTCGTTCACGGCGCCGGCCACGGTGACGCTCCAGGCGACTGCCTCGGACAACGACGGATCGGTGACGAATGTGGAGTTCTACGCGGGCGCGGCGAAGCTCGGCCAGAAGGCCAGCCCGCCCTACGATTTCCTCTGGACCAACGTGACCGCCGGCGCCTACACGCTGACGGCGCGCGCCACGGACAACGAAGGCGGAGTGGGCATTTCACCGGCAGTCATCATCTCTGTCCTGAGCACGAACACGAATGGAGTCGTGACCGGCGAATTGAAGAAATGGCACAAGGTCATGATCACCTGGACCGGACCGAACACGCACGAGACCAACGCCAACAATCCGTTCCGCAACTACCGGCTCAACGTCACCTTCACGCATCCCGTCTCCGGCAGGAGTTATCTCGTGCCTGGTTACTGGGCGGCGGACGGCAACGCGGCCAACACGAGCGCCCAGAGCGGCGACCAGTGGCGCGTGAATTTTGCGCCCGACCAAACCGGCACGTGGAACTACGTCGCGTCGTTCCGCGCCGGGACAGACGTAGCCCTCAGCGCCAGCCCCACGGCGGGTTCACCCAGCGACTTTGATGGCGCGGGCGGCAGCTTCGTCATCGGCCCGACGGACAAGACCGGACGCGACCATCGCGGCAAGGGCCGGCTGCAATACGTCGGCAAACATCATTTGCGGTTTGCGGAGACGGGCGAATTTTTCCTGAAGCAGGGTTCGGACTCGCCGGAGAACCTGTTGAACTATGTGGATTTTGACGACCAGCCGCCTTCTGGCGCCCAATACCTCAAGACCTGGTATGGCCACACCAACGATTACGATGCCCTGGACGCCAGTGAGTACACCTGGAAGGGCGGCAAAGGAACGAACCTGCTGGGCGCGATCAAATATCTCTCGGACAAGGGCATGAACGCTTTCTCCTTCATCCCGTTCAACATTGGCGGGGATGACAAGAATGTCTGCCCGCATCTACTCAAGGGCACGGCCGCCAACCCCAGTTGGAGTACCGCTGTGCATCACGACCGGTTCGACGTGTCGCGGATGGAGCAATGGGAGCGCATCTTTGCCTACGGCGACAAGAAGGGCATGTATCTGCATTTCAAGACGCTGGAGACGGAGAACGAATTGTTCATGGACGGTGGCAACCAAGGCCTGGAGCGCAGCCTCTATTATCGCGAGTTGATTGCCCGCTACGGCCATCACCTCGCGCTCAACTGGAATCTTGGCGAAGAAATTAACAACGCCACCACGGTGCAAAAGCAGGCCTGGTCGCAGTACTTCTTCGACAACGACCCCTATCATCATCTTCAGGTCATCCACAATGGAAGCGACCACTACGACCTGCTGGGGAACGCCTCGCATCTGACCGGCTTTTCCATGCAAAAGGGGGGCGGCACCGCCGCCACGCTGGATTACCTCAGCCGTTCGGATGCGGCGGGTGTGCCCTGGGTGGTCGCTCTGGATGAGTCGGGCGGCGCTGATCAAGGCGTCCCGCCCGACTCGGTTGAGCCGACGCATGACAGCCGGCGCGGCGGCATCATCTGGGGGCATATTCTGGGCGGGGGCGCCGGCCAGGAGACCTACTACGGCTATGCGGTTGCAGATTCTGGCGACCTGACCTCCCATGACTTTAGAAGATACGACATCTGGTGGGATCAATGCCGCTACGCGCTGGAGTTCTTCAGGAGCAACGCCATTCCGTTCTGGAACATGACGAACCGCAACAGCCTGTTTACGGGAGGGGGCACCACCTATTGCTTTGCCACGAACGGCCAGGTCTATGTGGGCTATATGTCTGCCTCCGGAACTGGCTCGCTCAATCTCAGCGGGGTGAGCGGCGACTTCACCGTCCGCTGGTTCGATCCTTTCAACGGCGGTGGATTGCAGACCGGCACGGTGGCGCAAGTGACCGGCGGCGGCACGCGCAGTCTGGGCACCGCGCCCGCTAGCATTACCAAGGATCGTGTTGTGCTGGTGAAACTGATTCCCTCTGGCGACACCACACCGCCCTCGGTTTCCATCACCGCCCCGACGAACGGCGCGAGCCTGTTCGCGAACCTGCCGCTGACCGTTTCCGCGACTGTCACGGACAACGTGGCCGTGGCGTTTGCGGAGCTCTGGGTGGATGGAGCGCTGCAGCCGCCCGCGAAAACCAACGCGCCCTATGACTTCTCTGTTTCTGGCTTGCCGCTCGGGGCGCGCACGCTGGCGGTCGTCGGTCAAGACACCGCCGCCAACCGCGCCACAAACGCTGTGACGGTGACACTCGTGTCACCGGGGTCTCCGCCACTGAACCTGGCTGCGAGCAACGGATTCTGGCTGTTGACGTGGACGGAGCCGGGTTTCGTGTTGGATCATGCGACCGCAGTTTTAGGACCTTGGACAAACGTCGTGCCGCCCCCCAAAAGTCCGTTCACCTTCCCGGTCACGAATGTGCAGGAGTACTTCCGCCTGCGCTGGACCGCGCCGTAGGGCCGGGCCGTGTCGCGCGGGCGGCGGCTTGCCGCTCGGATGGTAATCAGATGGCCGGCTCAGGCGACTGCCGGACGTGGTCAACAGTGTCCGAGGAGTTGAACGAGCGCACCGAACCAAGAGCCGACAGGCAGCCCGAAACTCTGCCATTCGGAAAAGAATCGATTGGCGGCCCGCACGGCACGACCCATCTCCAGCATTTTTTTCGCGTTATCCAGCTGGAGGTCGGCACGAGAGCCTGCGGGCGAGAAGATGAAACAAAGAAGCCGGGGCTTGACGCTCCCGGCTTCCAAACCCCAATCCCAACCGAAAAATCAAGCGCGGCGGTGGATGCGACGGAAGATCAACATCGCGGCCGCGCCGAGCGACAACAGGGCCACCGAGCCTGGCTCGGGCACGAGCACAACGTCTCCCCACGCCGTTCCAATCCTGAGCTCATCGGCGCGCAACACGTCGTCCGCATCCAGCACGGCTTCGCGGAAAAAGATATGACTGATGGGGTTCGCGAATGGAGTAGTAAGGGTCAGTGAGGCATCGCCATTGACAGTGTCCACGTCGTCAGTGGCGCTAGGGTTGAGCCACATGTTCGCCGAGGTAAAAAGCCCGCCGGCATAATTTACTTTGGCCACAAGGTAGTAGTCCGTGCCATCAACAACCTGTCCGCCCGTGCTTGCGCCAGACACCGGACCGCCCGTGCCATATCTTAAAATAAACTCATTGTTATTCCCTGTGCCCCCCGCGTCCCCCCGAAGACCGAAATTCAAGGTCCCCGTCGCCGTGGCATTGGTGCCCAGATGGAGCGTGAAGGTGTTGTTGGCGCCAGCCCAAGCAGCCCCCGCCTGATAACGCACCAGGTACCCGACGTAGAACGTCTCTGCAATCGGCGTGGCCAGCGTGCGGACACCGGCGAACTGGCTGGCGGGCGCACCCGACAATTGGACTTCCAGCGCGTTGACCGCCCCGTTAATGGTGCCGCCGCTGGGCACTGAGTAAGACATCGAAGCGTTTACAACATCCGCGCGCACGACGGCGCCCGGTGCGGTCCAGTTGCCGGTCCAGCCGAAGCCCCCACCCTGACCGCTCAACGGCCCGAGGTTGTAGCCCTCAAAGGTCTCACTGGCCAGAAGGCCTGCGCGAGCACTCGGGCCGGTGGCCAGCAAACCCAAGCAGAACAAACCGGCAACCGCGGCAACGAAGTGTTCGAGTACCAAAGAAGTCATTTTGGCTTTCATAAGGTCTAAAATATTGGGCAACCCTACTTTCCAACTCGACAGGCCGTCCATGAGCTTTTGCGTTTTTCTCTTGTGATTTTTTGTGCCCCGCGCCGCCTAGCCAACCTCGCCTGCCTGCACGAGGGTCTCCCAGAATGAGCGTCCCGGCTCGAACGGATGCGAGCCCGGAGTCGAGGCCAGCCGGGTTGTCCGCCCGGCGAAAAAACACAAGAGAAAAACGGGAAAGCTCATGGACGCATGAGGCGTGTGGGGTGTTTATTATCTGCGTCAAATTCGATGCATCTCTGCCACGTAACAAAAGAATGAAACGAAATCTTTCTTTCCGTGCTCTGCGCCCTCATCCCGGTTTCACGCTGATTGAGCTGCTGGTCGTCATTGCCATCATTGCCATTCTGGCCGCCATGCTGCTGCCGGCCTTGAGCAAGGCCAAAACGAAAGCCCAGGCCATCAGTTGTCTCAACAACACGAAGCAGATGGCGCTCGCCTGGATGATGTATGCGGGTGATAACGATGACAAACTCGCCAACAACTTTGGCGCGGGCGGCACTGCCGCGAGACCGACGGAGAATTGGGAGGGCGGCCAAATGAACAACGCCGATGAACGAACGAACACGGTCCTCATGCTCTCGGGCACCCTGGGTCAGTACATGGGCAGGAGCGTGTCGGCGTACAAATGCCCGGGCGACAAATCCATCAACTGCCGCTCGTACTCCCTGAATGGCAACCTGGGCTATGATTGGCAGGGCGGGGCCAACACGTGGGATAATCTACCGGATGGCAATTACCAGCATTCCAGGAAACTCGGCCAGATCAAGAAAGCCGCCCAGATCATCACCTTCCTCGAGGAGAACCTCGTCATCATGAATGACGGTTACTTCGTGATGTACCCCACCGGCTCCGACCCGAATCAGCCGGGCCTGTGGGCGATGGGCAACCTGCCCGCGGTGTATCACACTGGCGCAACCGGCATGTCCTTCGCCGACGGCCACTCGGAGATCAAGAAGTGGAAGGACAAAGTGCTCGAGATGGACAGGCTTCCGCCAACCTCTTACCCGACCTATTCAGCCAACAAATCTGACGCCGGATGGATCGCCGTGCGCGCGACGACCCGTTAGGTATTGCCTCCACAGATCACGCCATTCGATTCTGACAACCAGACGTTCACGAAATCCACCAGACCAGAAACCCACCTCAAGCCCCCGATTATGAAAACAGAATCCTTGTCCGTCATGTTGAAACTCGCGGCCGCAGTTCTTCTGGCGGTCCCCACCGTTGCTTCCGCGACGATTCTCGCTAGCGACAACTTCGAGAGCTACGCCACCGGGGCGATAGCCGGCCAGAATGGCGGCACCGGTTGGGCCGGCGCCTGGACGGAAACGGCCGCTGGCAACCCCAGCAAGAACGTGGTGGATACCACCAGCAGCCCGTTGGTTTACGTCATTCCCGGCGGCGCGACCATTGACGGGGCGACCCGGGCGGTGGAGGTTCAAATGCCCGGAACTTCAACCGCAGGATTGTTGCAGCGTCAGCTTGCGTCCCCGTTGTCACAAACCTACTACGTCGGGTACTTAGTGCGCTACGTGGGGAGCGCGGGCGGCACTTGGGCCGGCGGCAACAACACCTTCACGCTCCATCTGGGCACCGATGCCACGACCACCGGGACCACGCTGAATTTCGGCCTTCGGGGGGACACGGGTGGCGGAGGTACGGCGAACGAATTTATTATGCGGGTTGGCACCGGCGCGCCGGTCGGCGGCGCGAGCACGGGCGGACAGCTTACCAACGACACCACCTACTTCCTGGTGTGCGAATATACTTGGGGCGGCGCTGGCTTTACCTCAGCGAGAATGTGGCTCAACCCGACTTTGAGTGACATCACGGACACGCCTGCTGGAGATGCTTCGCTCACATTTGCCACCCCAATCAATGCGACCACGCACGTCTTCTGGCGGGCAACCGTATGGGAGACGACCGACATTGTCCGCGTCGATGAACTCAAGATCGGCACGGCTTGGGTGGATGTGGTGCCACCGGCTGGGCCGCCGATCCCGCAGGTGGCGGTGTCAACCAGTCCAACCAGCTACGTTCCGGTGACTGCGCAGACCATTACCGCCGGCAATTCGATTACTGTTTATGCCGTCGAACTCGACGGCAGTGGCAACTACGTGGCCAATACGCCCGCAACCTGGTCGCCGATTAATATGACGGGGGGTATTGCGGGCAGCGACATCGTGCCGGTCAATGGCGGCAGGAGCGCCGTGTTCACCGGTCACCGGGTCGGCGCCGCGAACCTCCGCGCCACGCCTCCGACGGGCGCCACGGTTTATAATGATTCCGGCTTGATCACGGTTCAGGCTGCTGCGGCGTCACAGGTGCGGGTGGAAACGCAGCCGGATGGCAGCGGCACGGTGGTCCCAGCGCAAAGCGTCGCACCCTCTGGCGGCACCGTCACGGTTTACTCCATCAGCAGGGACCCGTACGGCAACTTTTTGGGTAATATCTCCGCGACTTGGTCGCTGCAGAACAAAACCAGCGGTGTGGTGGATGGAGATCTAGCGCCGACCAGCGGTGCCAGTTCCACCTTCACCGGCAATCTTTCCGGGACGGCCAACATTCGTGCCACCTCGGGGTTTCTGGCGTCGGTGGATTCGGGTCTGATCACCGTGTCGCGAGCGATCACCTGGGTGGGGGGCGGCGCGAACCCGTGGGACTTCACCACGCCCAACTGGACCATTGGCAGCCCCGTGGCGTTCCTCGATTCGGACGACGTGACCTTTGACGGGAGCGGGTCCATGAGTCCGGCGGTCAACATCACCACCTTTGTCAAACCGCACTCGATGAATGTAACAGCCGGGCCCTACACTTTTGGCGGCGGGGGAGGAATCGCAGGCGTTTGTGCCGTGACGAACCAGAGCGGCACCAGGCTCACATTCCTGACGACCAACACGTATGCCGGCCCGACCTATGTTATCTTCGGCAGCGAACTGCAGTTGGGCAACGGGGTGCAGAATGGTTCGCTGGGCTCAGGTTCTGTCTCCGTCCAAACGGGCGGCACCTCGCCGATCTTCAACCGGACCGACTCGGTGAGCGCCCCTTACGTGGCCAGTAACGTGATCTCCGGAACGATAGACTTCACCATGGACTTTCAATCCGGCGCGACGGAACTGAAGGGCAGTGGCGCCAACAACAGGGCAAAAGCCGTCGTGCGCAATGGGGCCACGCTGATCCTGTCCGCTGCGGGCACCGATCTCGGCGCCGGCACGGTCTTGGGCGGCTTCGGCGCCACGAACTTGCTCGTGGAGACGGGGGGCGTGTGCAAGCTGGGCGTTCCCAATGCCGCTGGCGATCACCTCACTGCGGCCGGACGTTACGTTTACGTGGACGGCATCTTCGACGCGAACGGCTCCAGTGAAGCGTTTGGGGTGCTGCAGGGCAGTGGCATCTTGGATAACACCGGCGTGAGCAATGCCGTGTTCACCATCATGCAGGCCAGTTCGGATGTGGCCAATGGCGGCATCGGAAACGCCGGCGAGATTTACACTTGGCCTGGCCTGATTAGGAACACCGGCGCAGGCAGGTTGGGCATCACCAAGGACGGCACCAACACGTTGATTCTGGCAAATGCCAACACCTACGGTGGGGACACGCGCGTCATCGCCGGCGGAATCCTGGAGTTGGGTAACGTGAACTCGATGCAGAACAGCACGCTGGACAGTCAGACCGCAGACACGGGAAAGCTCAGCTTCGGCTCACTGACCAGCGCGAATCTTGGCGGTTTGAAAAACGCGAAGGGGTTTGGGTTAACCAATTCTTCTGGAGCGGCGGTCGCGCTGACGATTGGCGGCAATGGCCAGGCGAACACCTTTTCCGGAGTGCTGAGCGACGGTGGCAGCCTGACCAAGACCGGCGCGGGCACGCAGACGATGAGCGGCACGAATACTTATGCGGGTTCGACCACGGTTTCAGCGGGGACCTTACTGGTGAATGGAGGCCTGTCCGGCGCGGGCACGGTCACCGTTTCGGGCAGCGGCACCTTGGGCGGCATCGGATTCATCAACGGCGCCGTCGGGGTCAGCGGCACGCTGCGCCCGGGCAACAACGGCATCGGCAAGCTGACCGTCAACAACACGGCGACGCTCTCAGGCAGCACCGTGATGGAGATCAGCCTTACGACGACAACCAATGCCGATCAACTCGCCGCCACCACGATCAACCTGGG
>CAZNOE010000002.1:0-53269 GCA_964574525.1 uncultured Bifidobacteriaceae bacterium | reverse complement strand
CATCGACCTCATCGATGAGGCCGCGAGCAAGCACGTCATCGAACAGCAATCCATCGCGGAACTCGCCACGCTCACCGTGACGAACGTCGGCGCGCTCACCCTCAAGAGCGGCAACACCTTCACGCTGTTCACTGGAGGCCTGGGCGGTTCGATTACACCCGGCACCTTCCCGCCGCTTTGGCCGGGCTTGAGTTGGGACACCAGCGCGCTGAATTCAGCGGGCACGATTGCCGTAACCGGCACGCCCATACCGCCGGTGACCACCTCGGCGAACATCTCGGGCCCGAACTTCATTTTGCAAGGCACGGGCGGTTTGGCGGGCGCCACCTATCGGCTGCTCGCTTCAACGAACGTGGCGCTGCCGCTGGCCAGTTGGACGCGGATCGCGACCAACACGTTCTCCCTCACCGGCACCTACAGCAACGCCGTGTCGCTGACGCCGGTTGTGCCGCAGCGGTTCTTTGCGGTGGAAGTGCCCTGAGGGGAAGCCGGTATTGCCGGACCACCGGGTCACAAATGGAAATGGGACTGTATAAGTCCGCCCGCCGATTCGCGGCGGGCGGAGTCGCGGCAGAGTTTTGAAGGACGAGGATGAATGTAATAAATATGCCAACCGCAGATCACCCCACCAAAACGGGGGATCTTGCGGCCGGGAATGTTTTCGGGACCGCGCTGAGCACTTGGAACATCGCGGTGTTGCCCGGTGATGGGATTGGCCCGGAGGTCATGGCGGAAGGCGTGAAGGTGTTGCGCGCGGTCGAGCGGCAATTGGCCGGCGTCCGCTTCCAATTGCAGGAAGCCGCCGCGGGCGCGGCCGAGTTTCTCCGTTCGGGAAATCCGCTGCCGGAATCCACTTATGCCGCCTGTCGCGCCGCGGATGCCGTGTTACTGTCGGCCATGGGACTACCCCATGTCCGCTGGCCGGATGGCAAGGAACTCACGCCGCAGATTGATTTGCGTGAGCAACTCGACCTGTATTCCGGCATCCGGCCCATCAAGCTCTACCATGCCAACGACTCGCCGCTGAAGCACCTCAATGGCGACGGCATTGATCTGGTCATCGTGCGCGAGAGCACCGAAGGACTTTTCTCCGCGCGGCTCTCGACCACCAACGGATCGGACACGGAGTACTGCGACACGCTCCGCATCTCCCGCCACGGTTCGGAGCGTTTATTCCGTTCCGCCTTCGAACTTGCCCGCACCCGCCGCCGCAAAGTAACACTGGTGGACAAAGCCAACGTCCTGCCTTCCATGGTTTTTTTCCGCCGGGTCTTTGACGAAATCGCCCGCGAGTTTCCCGAGGTGGAAACCGAGCGCGTTTATGTGGATGCCGCGTCGCTATTCCTCTTGCGCCGGCCGGACAGCTTCGACGTGATGGTCACGGAGAACATGTTCGGCGACATCCTCTCCGATCTCGCGGCCGGCCTGGTCGGCGGCATGGGCATGGCGCCGTCGGCCGACATCGGCGACCAACATGCCGTCTTTCAACCGTCCCATGGGTCGGCGCCGGACATCGCGGGGAAAGGCATTGCCAATCCGGTGGCCATGATTCTATCTGTGGCCATGATGCTGGACTGGCTCAAACATCCGGAACTCACACGCGGCGGGGAAATGATCCGTCAGGCAGTCGGCAAGGTTCTGGCTTCGCCGGAGAACCGCACTCCTGATCTCCGAGGTAAATTGTCCACCGGCGCGATGGGAGATCTCGTCGTCGCCCAACTTGCGTCCACAACATGAACCGCATCGTTGATCTGACGATGCCGCTCAAGCCGGGGATGCGCGGGGTGGAGATCACGCCCAAGTTCTCGGTGGCCAAGGAAGGCTGGAACGCCAGCACGCTCTCGCTCTACTCGCACGCCGGCACGCACATGGACGCGCAGGTTCATTTCGAAGCCGGGCCGGAGACGATTGACCAGCACACGCCGCAGCGCTGCATGGGCCGCGCCTGGCTAGTGAACCTCGCCGGCATCGCCCCGAAAGCGTTGATCGAAATTGCCAGTCTCGGCGACGTGGCAAGACAACTTCAACCCGGCGACAGTGTTTTGCTCCGCACGGACTGGAGCAAGCAGGTGGACAACCCGGCGATCTACCGCGACGGCCTGCCGCGCATCAGCGACGCGCTGGCGAATTGGTGCGTGACGAGCAAAGTGAAGCTGCTCGGTGTCGAACCGCCCTCCATCGCCGACGTGACCAATCTGCCCGAGGTGACGTGCATCCATAAAATCCTGCTCGGCGGCGGCGTGACGATTGTGGAGGGACTCTGCAATCTGGATCAACTCACTGGCCCAAAAGTTTTCTTCGCCGCGCTGCCGCTGAAAATCGCGAGTGGCGATGGCTGTCCGTGTCGCGCGTTCGCCGTCGAGGGCGGTGATTCCGCGGAAGAACTCGCGCGGCTGCTGGCATGATCGCGCGCCGCCACCTGCTCATCACCTGCACGTTCCTGCTCTCGGTGTTGCTGTATGTGGACCGCGCTTGTATCTCCACGGCGAAGGACGCCATCACCGCAGATCTCGGCTTGAGCAAGGAGCAATGGTCGTGGGTTCTGGCGTCATTCGCGTTCGGCTACGCGCTGTTTCAAACCCCCGGCGGGGCGATGGCGGATCGCTTCGGCGGACGTTTTGTCCTGACGGCAGTTGTCACGGCATGGTCGGTGTTCACCGGGCTGACGGCGGCGGCTTGGAATTTCGTGAGCCTGCTCGTCATCCGTTTTCTGTTCGGCGCGGGCGAGGCGGGCGCGTTTCCCGGCATGGCGCGCGTGGTGTATTCGTGGATTCCGGTGAAGGAGCGCGGCCTCGTCAAAGGCATCAACTTCTCCGGCTCGCGCATCGGCGCGGCGCTGGCGATGCCCGGCGTGGCGTGGCTCATCCATCAGGTCGGCTGGCACAAGGCGTTCCTCGTGCTGATGCTCACCGGCTTTGCGTGGGCGGCGTTCTGGTGGCTGTGGTTTCGCGATGATCCCACGCAGCACAAAACCATTTCCAAAACGGAACTCGACTTCATCCTCGCCAACCGCCAGGACGGCAGCGCGAACAGCGCGAAGCCCGAGCCGTTGCGCGTGGGCAGAATGTTCGCGTCCGGCAATCTCTGGCTGATGATGGTTCAATACTTCGGCAGCAACTTCACCTTCTTCTTCAGCCTCACCTGGCTCTATCCCTACGTGAAGACGAAATACAATCTCACCGCCGTGGACGCCGGGTTCTACGCGATGCTTCCGCTGCTCGGCGGCGCGGTGGGAAATATTTTCTCCGGCTGGCTCGTGGATTTTCTCTACAAGCGCGGCCAAGTTTCGCTCTCGCGGAAACTTCCCGCCATCGCCGGATTTCTCCTCGCCGCGCTGGGCATGGTGATGAGTCTGCATCAGGCCACGGCGGCGGGCGCGGTGTTCTGGCTGACGATCGCCATCTTCGGCGCGGACATGACGCTAAGTCCGTCGTGGTCGTTCTGCATAGATATCGGCGGCAAACACGCCGGTGCAGTCAGCGGCACGATGAACATGGCGGGCAACCTCGGCTCGGCGATCACGGCGCTGGCGTTCGCGTATCTGCCGGAATCGTCGAGAGGCAACGAGGCTTTCTTCTACACGGCGGCGGCGTTGAGCGGCGTGGCGATAATTTGCTGGCTGCTCGCGCGGCCGGGACGAAAGATTCAAGCATGACCAAGAAACTTAAAGGCGTGTGCATCGGCGCGGGCTACTTCAGCCACTTCCAATACGAGGCGTGGCAGCGGATTCCCGAGGTTGAAATCGTCGCCTTCAGCAATCGCGACCAGACCAAGGCCGCCGAAATCACCAGGAAGTTTGGACTCCATAAATGCTACGCGGATTACCGCGACATGTTCGATGTAGAGAAGCCGGACTTCGTGGACGTCATCACGCCGCCGCCCTCGCATCAGGCGATTTGCGCCGAAGCTTCGCGCCGCGGTGTCCACATCATTTGTCAGAAGGCGCTCGCGCCGACGTTTGAGGAGGCGAAAACCATTGTCGCGGACGCGGCGGCGGCGAAGGTGCGCTTCATGGTGCATGAGAATTTTCGTTTTCAACCGTGGTATCGGGAAATCAAACGTCTTCTTGAAGCGCGGGCCATCGGACGAGTTCACTCGATGGCGTTCCGCTCCCGCATGGGAGACGGCTGGGGTGCAAACGCCTACATCCCGCGACAGCCGTATTTTCGCGACTACCCGCGCCTGCTCGTCTTTGAAAACGGCGTTCACTTCATTGATACCTACCGTTACCTCGCAGGCGAAATCGCGCGTGTCACGGCCTGGCATCGCCGGCTGAATCCGGTGATCAAGGGCGAAGATCGAGCGTTGATCGTATTTGAATTCGCAGGCGGCGCGCTCGCCGAATGGGACGCCAACCGCTACAACGAAACCACTGCTGCCAATCCCCGTTACACATTCGGTGAAATGCTGGTTGAAGGCGACGCGGGCAGCATCCGGCTCGCAACGGATTCCCGCCTCACGCTGCAACGGCTGGGAGAAAAGGAGATCGAACTTCCCTACCAACGCGCCGACGTGAATTTCTGCGGCGACTGCTGCTATTTCACGCAGCGCCATTTTGTGGACCGGATGCTGGATGGGCAGCCGTTTGAAACGAGCGGCGAGGAGTATTTGAAAACGCTGACGGTGCAGGAAGCAGTTTACCAATCTGCGGAAACGCGTTCGCCGGTTGACGTGAAACCCCTATGAACCATCAAGGACTAGACCATCTCGCCCTCGCTGTGCCGGACACGGAGGCAGCGCTGAAACTTTGGCGCGACACGTTCGGCTTTAAGTTGCTTTACACGGAGGACGTGAACGGCAGCACGGTGCGCCTGACGCACCTTGATCTCGGCAACACGCAGTTGCAGCTCGTGCAACCGCTCACGCCGGATCATCCGTTGCAGGCGTGGCTCGCAAAGAACGGGCCTGGGCTGCATCACTTCTGCCTCAAGGTGGAGGATGTGGGCGAGGCGCAGAAAAACTCGCCCGTCCCGACCGCGCCGAATCCGCATCAGGGCACGCAGGGAAAACGCGCGTTGTTCCTCGACAAGACTGCGACGCAGGGCGTGCAGGTGGAGCTGACGGGCAAGTGACATGATTTCACCGATCAACAAATCCGCGTTGTTCGCGACGCTGCCCGCGCCGTGGGCGGAAGATTTGTTGCCGCGTATCCGGGAAGGCGTGGCGAAGTCGCGTCGCAAGGTCGTGGTGCTGGATGACGATCCCACCGGCACACAGACGGTGTATGGCGTGCCGGTGTTGACGACTTGGAAGCCGGAGGAACTCGCGCGCGAATTCGCAAATGACTTGCCGTGCTTTTATCTGCTGACGAACACGCGCGCGTTTCCGGCGGCGGAGGCGGTGCGGATCAATCAGGAGATCGCGCGCAACCTGACCGTGGCGGCGATGCGGTCGCCGGGGCGAAATGATTTTGTCGTCGTGAGCCGCAGCGATTCGACGTTGCGCGGGCATTTTCCGGCGGAGACGGATGCGCTGGGCCGGACGCTTGTGGGCGGCGGGACGCAGACGCCGCCGGTGTTGCTCGTGCCGTATTTCGAAGCGGGCGGGCGCTACACGGTGAATGATGTTCACTACGTCGCCGAGGGCGAAGAACTCGTTCCGGCAGCGGAGACGCCGTTTGCCCGGGACGCTGCGTTTGGCTATCGCAACTCGAATCTGCGCGCGTGGGTGGAGGAAAAGACCGGCGGCGGGGTGAAGGCGGTGGAAGTGAAAAGCATTTCGCTCGACGATTTGCGCGTCGCCGGACCGGACGCAGTGAAAGCGAAACTGCTGTCGTTGCGCGATGGCGAGGTTTGCATCGCAAACGCCGCCGCGCCGCGCGATTTGGAAGTGCTGGCGTGGGCGGCGTTGCAGGCGGAGAACGCGAGCAGCCGCCTGATGTATCGCACGGCGGCAAGTTTTGTGGCCGCGCGGCTGGGGCTTGCGCCGAGAGCGTTGTGGAAACCCCTCACCCGGCCTGCGGCCACCCTCTCCCCATCCGATGGGGAGAGGGACGGGGTGAGGGGCGGTTTGACCATCGTCGGCTCGTATGTGCCGAAGACGACGGCGCAACTGGAGTCGTTGCTGGCGAAGAGTGACGTGGAGCGCGTGGAGATTTGCGTGAAAAACATTTTGGACGCGACCCAGCGCACGACGGTTTTGCGCCGTGCTGTTGAGCAGGCCAACGCCGGAATCCGCGCCGGGCGCGACGTGGTGGTGTTCACCAGCCGCACGCTCGTCACCGGCAACGGCGCGGAGGCGAGCCTCGCGATTGGCAATCAGGTTTCCGAAGCGCTGATGGAATTGCTGCGCGGTATCGAGGCCAAGCCACGTTACCTCATCGCGAAGGGCGGTATCACTTCCAGCGATCTAGCAACGCGCGGCTTGGGTGTGAAGCGCGCGATGGTGCTCGGCCAGATTTTGCCGGGGATTCCCGTGTGGGAACTCGGCGCGGAGACAAAATTTCCTGGGCTGCCGTATGTGGTGTTTCCCGGAAACGTCGGCGGGCCGCACGCGCTCGCCGAGGCGGTCAACAAATTCAATCCTTGATCTTATGAAACGAATCACACTCACAAACCTGCTGGCCGTTGTGTTGTTGGCAACGGGATTTTCCGCGCAAGCGGCCGACGCCTCCGTGCCCATTGCCTCGCCAGGCCTCGTGTTGCCGCGCAAGGCTGACGGCAAGGGTGCGGTGGAAATCTCCGGTGAGTTGAAGGAGTGGTACAAGGTCACGCTGACGCTCGACGGGCCGTATGCGCACGAACTGGACAACGATCCGAATCCCTTCACGGACTGCAATCTGACGGTGACGTTCACGCACGAGTCGGGGTCGCCGAGTTACAAAGTGCCGGGCTACTTCGCCGCCGACGGCGATGCCGCCAACACCTCTGCCGAGTCCGGCACGAAATGGCGCGCGCACCTCGCGCCGGACAAGGCGGGCACGTGGAAGTATTCCGTGTCGTTCACGCGCGGCAAACACGCGGCGCTCGATGGCGGGGGCGCGGCGGTGAAGCCGTTCCACGGCGTGAGTGGCAGCTTCAAGATCGCGAAGACCGACAAGACCGGGCGTGATTTTCGCGGCAAGGGGTTGCTGCAATACGTCGGCAAACATCATCTCCAGTTTGCCGGCACGAAGGAGTATTTCCTCAAGGCGGGGGCGGACGCACCGGAGACGTTGCTGGCGTATGCCGACTTTGACAACACCATCGCCCTCAAGAAGAACGTGCCGCTCAAGACGTGGGCAGCCCATGTGCAGGACTGGCGCGCGGGCGACCCGACGTGGAAGGGCGGCAAGGGCAAGGGACTGATCGGCGCGCTGAATTATCTCGCGGGCAAGGGCGTGAATGCGTTCAGCTTCCTAACTTACAACGCCGGGGGAGACGGCAACAACGTGTGGCCGTTCGTCAGTCGCAACGACAAGCTGCATTGGGATTGCTCGAAGCTGGATCAATGGGGCGTGGTGTTCGACCACGCGACAGCCAAGGGGCTTTACCTCCACTTCAAGTTGCAGGAGCAGGAAATTGACGACGACCGCCGTGGCGACAAGGCTGAACCTGGCCTCGTGCCCGAGTCGCTCGACGGCGGCAAGCTCGGTCCGCAGCGCAAGCTCTACTGCCGCGAGTTGATTGCCCGTTACGCGCACGAGTTGGCGTTGAACTGGAACATCGGCGAGGAGAACACGCAAAGCACGGAAGAGGTCAACGACATGATCAACTACATCCGCGCGAACGATCCGTATCAACACCACGTCGTGATCCACACGTTCCCGCCCCAGCAGGACAAGGTCTATACGCCGTTGCTGGGCGACAAGTCGCAGCTCACCGGAGCGTCACTGCAAAATGGATGGCAACAGGTTCACCAGCGCACGCTTAAGTGGGTGACGGCCTCTGACGACGCCGGCAAGGCCTGGGTCGTGGCCAACGACGAACAAGGCCCGGCCAGCCTTGGTGTGCCGCCTGATCCCGGTTACCAAGGTTTCGACGGCGTTGCACGAGCCCGCCCAACTCCGGAAGGCAATGCCAAGAAGGATGGCAAGAAGCAGGAGCCTTCGTCGGCCGAGACACGCGGCTACACGCTGGATGACATTCGCAAGGCCACCCTTTGGGGCAATCTCATGGCGGGTGGCGCGGGCGTGGAATACTACTTCGGCTATCAACTGCCCGAGAACGACCTCGTCTGCGAAGACTGGCGCAGCCGCGACAAGAACTGGAATTACGCCCGCGTCGCGCTGGAGTTCTTCCCGGCCAACAAGATTCCGTTTTGGGAGATGAAAAGCGCCGACGCGCTCATCGGGAACGCGAAGGACGACAACTCGAAGTACTGTCTCGCCAAGGAGGGTGAGCTTTACCTGGTGTATTTGCCCAACGGCGGCACCACCGAGTTGGATATGTCCGGCGCCAGCGGCAGCTTCACGGTCCAGTGGTTCAACCCGCGCTCCGGTGGTCCGCTGGCGGACGCTTCTCCGAAGTCCGTCAAGGCCGGCGGCAAGGTGGTGTTGGGCCCACCGCCCGCCGACGCGGCGCAGGATTGGCTCGTCGTGATTCGCCGCTAATCGCCTTCGTCAAGGCCCGCAAAACCTCATTGAACATGAAGACAACACACGCCTCACTCACGTTCCTACGCCTCCTTCTTGCCAGTTCGCTGCTCGGTAGCCTTGCCGTCCGTGCTGCCGCGCCGGCCATCTCGGGCGAACTCAAACAGTGGCACAAGGTCACCCTGACGCTCGAGGGCCCGCAGGCAACCGAGACGGACAACGAGTCAAATCCGTTCACCGATTACCGGATGGACGTGACCTTCACCCACGAATCCGGTTCGCCCAGCTACAAAGTGCCGGGCTACTTCGCCGCCGATGGCAACGCGGCCGAAACTTCAGCCGCGTCCGGCAACAAGTGGCGTGCGCATCTCTCGCCCGACAGGACGGGCAAGTGGACTTACAAGGTGTCGTTCATCAAGGGCAAGAACGTGGCGGTGGACGAGAGCACGAAGGGCACAGCCGTCGCCGGCTGTGACACCGTCAGTGGCAGCTTCAACATCACGCCCACCGACAAGACTGGGCGCGACTTTCGCGCGAAGGGCCGGTTGACCTACGTGGGCGGGCATTACCTGCAATTCGCCGGCACGAAAGAGTATTTCCTCAAGGCCGGTGCGGACGCCCCGGAGAATTTCCTCGCCTACCGAGACTTCGACGGTGATTTCGCCAAGGACGGTCACAAGGACAATCTCGTGAAAGATTGGAAACCGCACGTGCAGGATTGGAAACCGGGTGACCCGACGTGGCAGAACGGCAAGGGCAAGGGCATCGTCGGCGCGGTGAATTACCTCGCGGGCAAGGGCGCGAACGCCGTGTCGTTTCTCACCATGAACATTATTGGCGACGATCAGAACGTGTTCCCCTACGTGTCCTACACCGATTACGCGCATCTGGACGTCTCGCGCCTGGAGCAGTGGGAGATCGTGCTGGCGCACGCGCAGAAGCTCGGATTGTTCCTGCACTTCAAAACGCAGGAGGCGGAGAATCAGGGACTGCTCGACGGCGGCGAAACCGGCCCGCAGCGGAAGCTGTACTACCGCGAGTTGATCGCGCGGTTCGGCCATCACCTTGCTTTGAACTGGAACATGGGCGAGGAGATCGGCCCGTGGCAGGAGAAGCCGCCGACCCCGCCACAGCTCACGCCTCAGCGGTTGGCGATGGCGGAGTATTTCTACCAGAACGACCCGTATCATCACCACGTCGTCATCCACAACGGAATGGCGTTCGACGACCTCCTCGGTCCGAAGTCGAAATACACCGGCGTTTCCATCCAGTACAGTTGGAGTGCCGCGCATCAGAAGACGCTGGAGTGGCTGAACAAATCCGACACTGCCGGCAAGCCGTGGGCCGTCGCCAACGACGAGCAGAATCCCGCCGACATGGGGGTGCCGCCCGACCCCGGCTACCAAGGTCACAGCGGCGAAGGCATCCAAGCCGAAAAGCCGTACACGATGCACGACGTCCGGAAGAGCTGTCTCTGGGGCACGCTGCTGGCCGGCGGCTGGGGAGTGGAGTATTACTTCGGTTACAAACTGCCGCAGAGCGATCTCGACTGTCAGGATTACCGCAGCCGCGACAAGAGCTGGGATTACTGCCGTATTGCGCTGGAGTTTTTCCCGGCGAACCAGATTCCGTTCTGGGAGATGAAGAACGCCAACGCCCTCGTCGGCAACCCGAAGAACGACAACTCGAAGTACTGCTTCGCGAAGTCCGGTGAACTGTACCTCGTCTTCTTGCGTGACGGCGGGACGACCGAGCTCGATTTAACCGGCGCGAGCGGCAACTTCAAAGTGCAGTGGTTCAACCCGCGCACCGGCGGCAAGCTCGCTGACGGCTCGGTGAAGTCCGTGAAAGGCGGCAGCGTCGTGTCTTTGGGGCAACCGCCCACGGATGCCGACCAGGACTGGGTGGTTCTGGTGCTCTGAAAGTCTGTTGGAATTTGCCAAATCATCAGCCGCCGGAGGATGTCCGAATCGTTGAACAATGAAAATAAACAGAGTCCTATTCGTGCTGTCACTGGCAAAGGTCGCAGTTGCCACCTGTGTCGGCGCTGAAAGCGGATGGATCTCCCTGTTCAATGGGAAGGATCTTTCCGGCTGGACCGTCCAATGCCAACCGGGGGATCAGAGCAAATACTTCTGGCAGGTTAACGCTGGCACGGTCCTGTGCGATTCGCTTGGTCGGCCGGACCACGACTATTGCTGGCTCGTCAGCGAAAAAGAGTATGGCGATTTTGAACTCAAGTTGAAGTTTCAGGCTCACACCAATTCGCCCGGCAACAGCGGGATCCAGTTTCGTAGCCGTTACGACACCAACGACAAGAACGGCTGGATGAATGGGCCGCAGGTGGACATCCATCCGCCCGCGAATCAGGCGTGGCGCACTGGCCTCATCTACGATGAGACACGCGGCGAGCAGCGCTGGGTTTCGCCGAGCCTGCCGGACTCGAAGATTGACGCTGAGTTCAAGCCCGCCGGCCATGTGTTCAAGTTTTGGGACGATGGCAACGGCTGGAATGACCTGAAAATCATCGCCCGGGGAACGCACATCAAAACCGTCGTCAACGGCGTGGTCTGTGCGGATTGGGACGGCACGGGCATCTTGGACAACGCGGCGCACCGCGAAAAGAACGTCGGACGCACCGGTCATTTCGCACTGCAATTGCACATGAAGGATCAGCTGCGCATCCGGTTCAAAGACATTTTTGTGCGCGAACTGGATCAAGGAAGCGCTTCGGAGTCAAAGCCTTCCGCCCCGCGTTCCAATCCGCCATGAAGTTCGGTTACCAAATAAATCAAATCCACGGCCAGCCAAATCAAAATACCACCATGAAAACACCAGACGACATTTCCAACAAAACCTGGAGTCGCCGGGAATTTCTCGGCACGACGCTCGCCGCTTCGATGGCGATTGCCGCCAGCCGGGCCGCAACCGCCAGCGCGCAGGAGCCGGCGGGCGCAGCGGTCGCTCCGACGGGTAACCAACGCCCCTTGCCTTTCAATCCGCGCACCGCCGCCGCCATGCCGATGCGCAATCTCGGCAAGACCGGTTTCCGCGTGGGCATCTTCAGCCTCGGCTGCCAGGCCGCCATTGAGATCAAGGGGAATGAGAAGTTGTCGGTTGAGATCATGAACCGGGCGCTGGATCTGGGCGTGAACTATTTCGACACCAGCAACGTCTACGGCGACGGCGCGAGCGAGGAGCACGTCGGCCTGGTGGTGCGTGACCGGCGGCGCGAGGTGTTTCTCGCCTCGAAGACCGGGAAGCGCGACTACGACGGCGCGATGGCGCACCTGGACACCAGCTTCAAGCGAATGCACACCGACCATCTTGATCTCTGGCAGATTCACAATCTGCAGAAGATGGCGGACGTGGACCGGTTGCTTGCGCCCGATGGTGCGTTGAAGGCGTTTCAGAAGGCCAAGTCCGAGGGGTTGGTCCGCTTCATCGGTGTGACCGGCCATTTCGAGCCGAAGGTGCTGCGCGAAATGATTCAACGCGCCGAACTGGATTGCATCCTGATGGCGGTGAACGCGGCGGACCGGCATTACCTCAGTTTCATTGACCACCTGCTGCCGACCGCCTTGGAAAAGCAGATGGGCATCATCGGCATGAAGGTCGCCACGCGCGGGCGCATGCTCTCCACCTGGAAGCCCGATCCGTTGGAGCAGCAGCCGGAGCGCATGCGCACGACCAAGCCCGGCACGATCACCATGGCCGAGTCGTTCGCCTACAATTCTTCCCTGCCGGTCAGCACCAACATCGTGGGCGTGGACAACGTCGCGCAGCTCGAAGAAGACGTGAAATTCGCGGCGAACTTTGTCCCCTTGAGCCGGGAGCAGATGCAGGCTTTGGAGGAACGCACCCTGCCCATTGTCCGCCAGGGACTCTATTTCCGGCGCTGGGATCTGGGCGCGTGAACCCTTTGACAAACCAGGGAGTGTTCATGCGATTCAATGAATTCTCGGTCGGCTTGTGCATACTGCTCGCGACAACCGCCATCGCAAGTGCTGCCACGCTCACCTATCAGGAGGATTCCTCGAATTTTCCCAATCCGGAAAGGGGATTTTACATCACCAGCGTTTCCGCCGAGGCCTTGCGGGCCGCGCGAAAGGAGGGGATAACGCTGGCTCGCAAGTACTACATCCTGGAGCCGTATTGCGACACCGATGTGCTTCCCCAGTCGGTTTTTGACGGAATCAATAGCGATGCTGCGGTCTTACGCCGGGAAGGTGCAAAACTGATTCCGCGTTTTGCTTACAATTTCGGCGCATGCAAAACTCCGCCGCTGGAGCGGATTCTCAAGCACATCGAACAGCTCACTCCGGTTCTGCGAACGAATTCGGACATTATTGCGTTCATCGAAGCCGGCTTGATCGGCCGGTGGGGTGAATGGCACTTCTGGAGTTGCAAAGAGACAAACAGCATCAGTAACACGGAGAGCCGCAAAGCGGTTCTGTTCAAACTTCTCGATGCCGTGCCTGGTCGCATGGTGGCAATGAGATACAACTTTCATAAGCGCGATATTTTCGGTGATGTTCCGCTCGGGCCGGATTCGGCCTTCAATGAATCCTATCAAGCCCGCACCGGCAGCCATAATGACTGTATCGGCTATGACGTGGGCGACCGAGGAACGTATCAGGGCGCGCAATCGATCGAGTGGCAGAAGACCTATTTGAGTCAGGATAACCGGTATGTTCCCCAAGGCGGCGAATCTTGTGGCGTATCCTCCTATTCGGAGTGTGAAAAGGCCATGGCCGACCTGAAGCGAATGCACTGGGATACCATTAACAGCACCTTTCATAAAGGTGTGATCCAAGGGTGGAGAAACGCGGGGTGCTACGACACGATCGCGAAGGGCCTCGGCTACCGGATAACGATGACCAGCGCCCAACTGCCGGATGCCGTCAAAGCCGGAAGTAAATTCTCCGGAACCATCAACCTCATGAATGTGGGCTGGGGTAAAATTTACAACAAACGCGACTGCGAACTGGTTTTCCGGAATACTGCGACCAAAAACGAAATCATCGTCAAGCTCACCAATGACCCTCGGCGCTGGTGCATGACCGATTCATCCGTTGCCGTGGAAGTGGCGGCGCTTATCCCGGCTTCCACCCCTGAAGGAGTGTATGCCGTTTATTTGAACCTCCCTGATCCGGCAACCAGCCTCCGTAACCGACCGGAGTATTCGATTCGCTTGGCGAACAAAGATGTTTGGGAAGACGCCACAGGGTATAATTCGCTTGCTCACAAAGTAACCATTTCTACGGCTCAATAAATATGATCAGAAAGTCAAAACGCATTAAATCATTCAGCGCAGGATTGGCAGCAGTCCTGTTTGCTGCCGTGGTGGCTGTCACTCTGGCCCGCGCGCAAACGCCCGCTGCCCTGATGTATGATGCGAAGGTCGGTCCGATTGCCTTTGGCGCAAGCGATGTGAAGACGGCGCTGACGGCAAACGGTTATACGGTGACGGTGTTGCCGCCCGGCGATCCGGCGCAGGCGAAGCAAACCGTCCGTATCATCCTCACCACCGAGGACGCCAAGCTGCCCGGTCAACCCTCGACGAAGGGAATTTTGCGCGAGGGCTACGCCATCCAGTTCGTCGCCAGCGGCGCGGCGACGAACTGGTGGGTCATTGGCAATGACGCGGCAGGCGCAATGTATGGCGGGTTGGAACTCGCCGAATCCCTGCAACTGGCCAATGGCCTGGGCAGCGTGACGAACCGCCAGACCAATCCGTATCTGGAGAAACGCGGCATTAAGTTCAACATCCCGCTGGACGCGCGCACACCGAGTTACTCGGATGATTCAGACTCCGCGCAGGCCAACATTGCCAATATGTGGGAAACCAACTTCTGGGCCGGGATGTTGGATGAGATGGCGCGGCATCGCTACAATCTGCTTTCGCTTTGGAGCCTGCATCCGTTCCCCTCGATGGTGCGCGTGCCGGAGTATCCCAACGTGGCGCTCGCGGATGTGAAGCGGAGAGCCGGGCCGATGTGGGATGCCACCCTCAGGGGCATGAAAATGTATGATCCCTCCTGGGAACTGACGACCCTAAAAAAGATGACCATCGAGGAAAAGATCGCTTTCTGGCGCTGGGTCATGCAATACGCCAAGGATCGCGGCATCGAATGTTACGTCATGACGTGGAACATTTTTGTGTATGGCACGGAGTCCAGCGGTTACGGCATCACGGACTCGCCCACCAACGCGATCACGAGGGATTATTTCCGGAAATCCGTCCGCGCCCTGTGCAACACCTATCCATTGCTGGCGGGCGTGGGGCTGACCACCGGTGAGAACATGGGGGGCAGCAACGACGAACAGAAAGAACAATGGGCGTGGGACACCTACGGACTGGGCGTTTCCGATGCGATGGCTGACGCGAAAAATCCCGCCAGCCCCTTCAACGTGCCGGACCGCAAGATCACCCTCATCCATCGCGCGCATGAGGCGGATCTCAAGCAGATCATTGATGTTTTCTCGGCGTTGCCCGGGCGCACGAATGCAGAATCGAGCCTGTTGTTCAGTTTCAAGTATTCCCAGGCACACATGCATTCTTCCACCAAGCCGCTGTTCATCCACCGCAGGGACTGGTTCCAGAACATCCCCGCCGGGAGCAAAATCCTCCTCACCGTGCGGAACGACGACATGTATTACCTGCGCTGGGGCGATCCCGATTTTGCGCGGGCTTATCTCGCCAACCTGCCGGACCTGTCGAAAATCGCGGGCATCTATATCGGCCCGGACGGCTACACCTGGGGGCGCGAATACTTGAGCACCGAGCCGGATGCGCCGCGGCAACTGGTCATCGAGAAGATGTGGTATTACTTCCTGCTCTATGGGCGGCTCGCCTACGATCCGACGATTCCCAACAGCCGCTTTGAGGCGATTATAGGCGAACGTTTCCCCACGGTTTCTGCGGAGAAACTTTTTTCCGGTTGGGCGTCGGTTTCCAAAATCATTCCGCTGGTCACGCGGTTCTACTGGGGCGCGCTCGATTTCCAATGGTATCCCGAGGCCTGCTGGAGCAGCGCGGGATTTGAGAGCGTGCAGAATTTCATCAAGCCCCGCTGGCGTCCGATGCCAGCAGGCGCTGACGGCGACCGACCGTTGCTGATGTCGGTGAAGGATTTTGTGGACGGCGCGAAACCTGACGGGCCCATGACTCCCGAACAGGTGGCGGATCAACTGCAACAGTTCGCCGAGCGCGGACTAGGCAGCATCGCCGGACTCGACGCGGGAACAAACAAGGAACTGCGCCAGACGTTGGGCGACATCAAGGCGATGGCGGCGCTCGGAAATTATTACGCGGCAAAAATTCGCGGTGCGGTGGCGCTCTACCGATATGAAACCGGCGGTGAAGCCACCCATCATGCCCAGGCACGGAAACATCTCATTGCGGCCTCGAATTTTTGGAAGCAATACGCCGTGCAATGGTCCTCGCAATACGTCAAGCAAGTGCTCACGCGCATGGGACTGACGGCCGTGGACATCGCGGGCATCCAAGCCCAGGTGGACACGGACATTCCAGCGGAAATCACCAGCACGAATCGCCCGGCGAAATCACCATGAACCACGACCAGACATCCACTCTTCAATCGTGAACCTCAAATATCTCTCGCTCTGTGCGCTGGGGTTGCTCGCGGGTTGCGCCACGACCGATCTGAAGTTGAACCAACTCACACCCGTCGAAAAACAGGCCGGCTGGGTGCCGTTGTTTGACGGCGAAAGCCTGGCCGGCTGGACGCCGCGCGACCAGGCGCGTTGGGACGTGGTGGACGGGGCCATCGTGTATCGCGCTGGCACTGGCCCGGGCTTTCTCTGCACGGCGAAGAGCTATGACAACTTCGAGTTGAAAGTGGATTTCTGGGTGGACGCGGTGGCAAACAGCGGCGTGTTCCTGCGTTGTCCGATCAGTGGTCCAATCTCCGCAACCAATGCGTATGAAGTGAACATCTACGACGCGCACTTGAAATGGCCGACCGGCAGCATCAACGAAATCGCTCTGCGGCAGGGCGACATCCGCTCGGCTGGCCGCTGGAACAGCTACCACATCACCGCGCAGGGCAATCATTTGGTGGTGCGGTTCGATGGTCGCGTGGTTGTGGATACACACGATGATCGTGAGAAGTTCGGGCCGATCGGATTGCAACAGTTCCAGGGGCAAGGGATGGTCAAGTTTCGCAATATTAAGTTGAGGCCGCTAGGCCAATGAGTCGGTCATTGGCTTACCGCACCTGAATCGAATGCAACCTTAAGCAAATCTAGGATTGAATATGCAACGCCGGGAATTCTTGAAGAATGCGACCGTGCTCACTTCGGGCGCGGCCATTGGATTGCCAGGAATCGGTTCGGCGGCGGAGTCTGTTGCCGTGCCCGTCAAGCGCAGTTACTCCTACCACGGGCGACCTGACGATTACACCGAGTTTCGCGTCATCGAACCGGGCCGCATCATCCAGAAGATCGAGACGTTCAACCAAGGCATGTTCGCCATCGTGCGCGTGACGACTGCTGACGGTCAGGAAGGCTACGGCCAGATTGCCACCTATGAAACTGAGATCAGCGTGCTGACGCTCCACCGCAAGATCGCGCCGCTGGTGCTGGGCAAAGACCCGGCGGACATTGACGCTATTGTGGATCACTGCATTGACGCCAACCACAAGTTCCCCTGGTCGTTCGTCTGCCGCGCGATTGGCGGCGTGGACACCGCCATCTGGGATCTTTATGGCCGGATCAAACAGAAACCCGTCGCGGAATTGCTCGGCGGCAAGGTGCGTCCGCTGCCCGCCTATGGTTCGAGCATGAGCCGGACGATTTCGCCGGAGGACGAAGCCGCACGACTGGTGAAACTGCGCGACACTGAGGGTTTTCGCGGATTCAAAATCCGCGTCGCCAAGGAAAATGGCCATGACTTGGACGCCGCGCCGGGTCGCAGTGAAAAAATCATTCCCACGGTGCGCAAGGCGCTCGGCGACGCCGTCGCACTCAAGGCCGACGCCAACAGCGGCTTCACCCCGCCGCGCGCCATCGCCATCGGCCGCATCCTGGAAGATCAGGGCTACAACCACTACGAAGAGCCGTGTCCGTATTGGGAGCTGGAATGGACGGCGGAAGTCGCCGGTGCATTGAAAATCCAGGTCGCGGGCGGCGAGCAGGACAACGACCTCGCGCAATGGCGGCGCATGATTCGGATGAACGCCGTGGACATCGTGCAGCCGGACGTGCTTTACCTCGGTGGCATCACGCGCACCTGGCGGGTGGGATTGCTGGCGGGACTCGCGGGCAAAACCGTTGTGCCACACTCGGCGAATCATTCAATGGTCACGCTGTTCACGCTGCACCTCTTTGCCGCCCTGCCAAACGCCGGCCCGATGATGGAATGGAGCATCGAACCTGGCGGCGTGAACCAGCAGGCAACCCAGCTTTTTGGCCCGAGCCCGTTTGTGAAGGACGGCCGGGCGAGCTTCGAAGCCGGCCCGGGCTGGGGCGTAAAGGTCAATCCGGAGTGGTTGAAAGCCGCCACGTATCAAAAGAGTGAACGCAAAGCGTAAAATCTAAAGCCCTTTTGGCTACATCATTGTGCAGGTGTCAAGACCAGCGCCGCTGTGGTACTTGACCTGCCGCGTCTTGACGATTGTTTGCTGTCGCGGTCTACGGGTGTGGCCGACGCCGTGGTCGCCCGGTTCTGGACGGAGACGCCTAGTGATGTGCAGCGATTCCTGCACGAGTGCCAACAGTGCGCGTGTTGTGGAGATTTGGGACTGTGGGTATGGGTTGGGTTGGCGGGGCTTTCCAGCGACAAGCCGGCAAGCCCCGCTTTTTTCATCGCCCAACCCCGGGGGCTCAAGCAAAAAAAGTCTTCGCCCGACCAGAGAGAGACGCTTGATTCACTGCTAACAATATGAAAACGACAAACAGACTACTGCAGGCATTTCTGCTACTCTTGATAGCAGGAGGAATGGCAGGAGCAAACACAACGGCTGCCGCTGCCAATATCAGTGCAACCACGACACCGACTCCGGGGGAGAAAAAGGCAGCCGTTCCGACCAGGATTTCGCGCGAAGCCGTTGTGGTCTATTATGACAACACGGAACCCTCCATTGAATTCTCCGCCCGGGAGCTTCAGAAGACCCTCAGCTCGATCGGCCACAATCCGGCTACTCTGAAAACATTCGCTGAAATGCCCGCTGCGCCGGATACGTGTTATGTGGTTATCGCCAAGAACACCTCTCAACCTGTGCTGCGACTGTTGGAGACCCGCGGCGGCCAAAAACCCGGCACTATGGGCGAGGAAACCTACGCTCTCAGGAAGACCTATAACGGCGGCAAGAAGGGTTTTTGGGCCATCGGCGGTGATCGCGTCGGCGCGATGTATGGCGGCATAGACATCGGCGAGATTGCGTCTGCCGGCTCAATCGCAGACGTCGCTAATGGCGACCACAAGCCTTACATCGCGAAGCGGGGAATTAAATTCAACATACCGCTTGATAAACGACAGCCTAGTTTCGATGACAATGGAACATCCGGTCGGGAAAACTTCAAACACGTGTGGGATTTGAACTTCTGGAAGGAGTATCTCGATACCATAACCAAGCAGCGTTACAACGTTCTCAGTCTTTGGAACCGGCATCCTTTTCCTACCCTGGTCAAAGTGCCCGGCTACGAGGATGTGGCCTTGGATGATGTCTATGACAAGCGTGGGGAACTGATCAAGAAAATGACCCATGCCGAAAAAATAATTTTCTGGCAAAAGGTCATGGCCTACGCGCAAGACCGGGGAATCGAGGTTTGGTGGTATGTCTGGAACATCCATGTGTATGGCAGCGAAGACACGAAGTATGGTTTGACGGACAGCCCGACCAACGCGATCACCAAGGATTATATCCGCAAAGCCGTCACGCAGCTTTTTCTCACTTACCCGAAGTTGGCCGGCTTGGGCATGTGCCCCGGAGAAAATTTTGGCGACAAGAACAAAGATCACGACTTCAAGGAGCAATGGTGCTGGGATGTTTATGGCGAAGGCATCCTCGACTACAAGAAGATGAATCCCGACCGCAAGATCGGGTTCGTCCACCGCTACTGGCTGACGGATTTCAAGTATATCGGCAATCGTTTCAATAAACTACCCGATGGCTTTGACTTGGAATACAAATACTCGAAAGCGCGCCTTTACTCTGCGCCGAATCCGCCTTTTGCGAAAAAGGATGTGCTGGATGTGACGCCAGCCGGAATGAAGACTTGGTGGAATCTCCGGAATGACGACATCTTCCTCGTGCGCTGGGGCGACCCGGAGTATGTGAAGCAGGCAGTCTTGAACTTTCCCGGCGACGGCAGGACTGCGGGCTACGTCTGGGGTTCAGACAGATTTTGCTGGGGCAGGGAAAGCGCGAGCAAGAATCCCACTTCGCCCCGGCAGTTGGAAAACGACAAGCACTGGTATTCCTTCCTCTTGTGGGGAAGGCTCGGATACGATCCCGAGACCTCTCCCGAATTGCTCAAAGGACTCATCAAACATCGCTTCCAGCTTTCGGACGCCACCGCTCTATATGATTCCTGGCAGTCTGCCTCCCAAATCATACCGCTTGTGAACAGAACTCGGTACGTCCCGTGGGACTTTATGTGGTGGGTCGAAGGATGCAGAGGCAACCTGTTGGACAAGAGCATTCAGGGTTTCCATACCGTAAATATTTTCCTGGATGAACGATGGGGCGGCATGGAAGGCTCGGGAATCATCGGCATTCCTGATTTTGTTTCCCAGAAGAAGACCTCGGGGACCACTCCCTTGCAGGTGGCAACCCAACTGGACGAGCTGGCCGAAAAAGCGCTGACAACGATTTCCGGTGTGAGTAATGGCGGAAATGTGGAACTCCGCGAGACTCTCGGCGACATCCGGACGCAAGCTCGGCTCGGGCAGTATTACGCCGCCAAGATTCGCGGAGCGGTGGCACTCGGTTTATTCCGCAAGACAGGCGTGAGCCAGCACCAAAAAGACGCTGTCGCCCACCTGAAGAACGCCCTGACCGCTTGGCGCAATTACGCCAAGGAATTGGATGCCAGCTACACAAACAAGCTGTTTATCTCCGGCCAGAAAACGTTTGATTGGTTCGACGATTCAGGGCCGCAACTCGACATCGCCATCGCCGAGAAGGGCTGACGGCTCATGGTTTGAATGTGGAAGATCAACTTGTGCGAACAATTCAAGTGAAACGTCGGTCGCTGGGATTCGCTCAACCCTTGATCTTGGCATCGTTGGCTTCGGCATTGTGTCTGGACGCGGCTGAGCCGAAGGCTGCCGCTGAGCCCTGGGTGTCGCTCTTCAACGGGCGGGACTTGACCGGCTGGAAGATTGTCGCCCTGACCAATCCCGCGCCCGTCGTGGTCGAGGACGGCGCGATGGTGCTGCGGCAACGGAGCAACACGATTGAGCACACGTTCGTCGCCTCGGAGCGCGAATACGACGATTTCATCCTGGAACTCGATGTGAAGGACGATCCCGGCTTCAACAGCGGCATTTTGCTGCGTTGCGTGGATGCCTCCGCCGACGCGAAGGTGCGGCTCAACGCGTATCAGGTCAAAATTGACAACACTCCGCGCGCCTGGACTGGCGGCGTCTTCGATGACTTCGGCGATTCCTGGAAGTGGCTGCACGATCTGGCGGACAACGAGCGTGGCCGCGCCGCGTTCAAGCTCGGCGAGTGGGCGCGTTTCCGCATCGAGTGCATCGGTGCGACGATCAAGGTCTGGGTCAACGGTGTGCCGACCTGCCATCTGGTGGATGAAAAATATCGGAAGGGCCGCATCGCCTTCAAGATTCACTCCCTCGGCAACAACCCCAAGGCTGCACAGAGCGCCATCCGTTTGAAGAACATCCGCTTCATCACCGGGCATCCGGAGCGTTACGCGCTGCCGATGGAATTGCCGCCGCGCCGTGCGCCGGCTGCGCCGGGAAAGTTTGACCGACCCAAACAATCAAAACCATGAACAAGCCAGTTAACTCCGGAAAAACTCTTTTCCGCACCACAGCCATCGTGCTGCTGCTGGGCTTGACCCCGGCCCTGCACGCGGCGGATAAATTGAAAGCCCTGATCGTTGACGGTCAGAACAACCACCAGGTCTGGCCGAAGTCCACGGTGATGATGAAGCAATACCTCGAAGCCACGGGGTTGTTCACGGTGGACGTGGCGCGCACGAAATTCATCTGGAGCGCCGAGCGCGAGAAGGCGTTTCTGCCGCTGGCCGGCGCGGGTGAGTCTGAAATGGTGAAAGAGCCGCAGCCCGATCCGAATTTCAAACCAGACTTCGCCAAATACGCGGTCGTCATCAGCAACTTCGGTTGGCGGGCTGCCGACTGGCCGGAGGCAACGCAGCGGGCCTTTGAAAAATACGTGACGGGCGGCGGCGGATTTGTTTCCGTCCACGCTGCGGACAACAGTTGGGGCAACTGGACCGAGTTCAACAAAATGATCGCTTTGGGCGGCTGGGGCGACCGCACGGAGAAGGACGGGCCGTTCGTGTATTACAACAACGAGGGCAAAATCGTGCGCGACACGAGTCCGGGCAAGGCGGGCAGACACGGGCCACAGAATGAATTCGTCGTGACCATCCGCAACCATGAGCATCCCATCACAAAAGGCCTGCCGGATTTTTGGATGCACACCCAGGACGAATGTTATTCGCACCTGCGCGGCCCGGCGGAGAACCTGACCATCCTCGCGACGGCCTGCGATTCACCCGCACTCAAGGCCGCCGGCCGCCACGAGCCGATGTTGATGACGGTGGAGTACCAGAAGGGCCGTGTCTTTCATACCACGCTCGGCCATGACACGGAGGCGTTCGAGGGCGTGGGATTCATCACCACTTTTCTGCGCGGCACGGAATGGGCGGCCACGGGCAAGGTCACGCAAAAGATCCCCGCTGATTTTCCGAGTGCGGATAAACCGTCGGCGCGGCCGTTCCAGCCGGCGCATGCGAAGTAAACCATCACCTATGAAATTCAACCTCATCCGACTCGCACTACTACCGGCCACGCTGTTGGCCTGCGCAGCAACGTTGAAAGCTGCCGAAGTCAGCGTCTCGGCGCCCGATTCTCCGATGCTTCGCTTCGCGCTGGGCAAACTGGACGCGGCACTTCAACAACAAGGTGATTCTCTGAGGCGAACGGCGCATCCTGCGCCCGATCCAACTCCCGGGATTGCCGTCACCGTTGATCCCACGGCGCTCGCCACGATTGGCCCGGACGGCTTTCAAAGGGTCAAGGCGCGCCGTGGACTGAAGATCACCGCCGGCGACGAGCGCGGGGCCATGTATGGCGTGCTGGAGGTGGCGGAGCAAATCCGCATGGGCACGCCTTGGAACAAGATCAAGGAGCGCACGGTCAAGGCGCAGCTCGATTTTCGCGCGATCAAGTTCAACCTGCCGTGGTCTGCCTATCGAACGAGTCCGGCCCTTGAGCAACACCAGGAGACCTGCAAGGACCTCCGGTATTGGGAAGCGTTCCTCGACATGATGGCCGAGAACCGGTTCAACGTGCTCTCGCTTTGGAGTCTGCACCCCTACACCTACATGATCCGGCCCAAGAACTTTCCGGAGGCCTGCCCGTTCAACGACGCCGAGCTGGCTGAATGGAAGAAGCTTTGGAGCGGCATCTTCGCGATGGCGAAGGAACGCGGCATTGAAACCTATCTGCTTAACTGGAACATCTTCGTCTCGCCGGAATTTTCCCGCGCGCACAACGTCGCCCCCTGGAGCGTGAGTTTGAGTCACATCGGCGGGCAGGATGATTTCACCGGGGATCTGGTGGTGCGTTACACCAAGGAAGTCATCACGCAGTTGCTGGATGAATATCCTGACCTGACCGGCCTGGGCATCACCTTGGGCGAACGCATGGGCGGCATGACGCCGGATCAGCGGCGCGATTGGCTGGACCAGACATTTTTCGCCGGCATCGCCGAGGCCAAGCGGCCGGCGAAGTTCATCTACCGTGCGCCGCTTTCGGCTGACACCCGATCAGGTGGAACGACCAGCGTGGAAAACGACCGTCGCACGCGCGCCCAGATCGAGTCGCTCTCGAACAACATCACCGGGCCGGTCTATGTGGAGTTCAAACACAACTGGTCGCACGCCCATTCCTCGCCCGATTTGTTTCATGTTCACGGCGGCCCGCTCTCCGATGCCTATTGGAATCCGCCACCCACGCGGCACAAGGTGGTCTGGACGATGCGCAATGAGGACATCTACATCCTGCGCTGGGGGCAGCCGGACTTTGTGCGGGAATTCGTCCAACGGCAGAGCGACAAGGATTACGTCGGCGGCGCCATCATCGGCTCGGAGTGTTACATCCCGGCACTGGATTACATTTCGAAGGACGGCCCGCACAAGACGTGGCAATGGGCTTTCCAGCGGCAATGGCTTTTCTATGCAGTCTGGGGACAACTGCTCTACGATCCCGCCACACCGGACGCGCGATTCGAGGCGATGTTCGACGCACGATTTGGCAAAGGCGCGGGAAAGGATTTGCTCGCTGCGTGGAAACTGGCCAGCCGCGTCCCGCTGCGCTTCGCATCGTTTCGCAAGGGCACGTGGGATGGCTCGCTTTACACCGAAGGCTTTTCGTCCTGGACTGACCGTGACAAGCTCCCGCGAAAGCTGTTCGACATTGATTCGTTCATCAAGCATCCGGTGCTCGACACGAAACGCTACGTGAACATCGCCGACTTCGTAAAGACCGGGCAAGTCCCGGCTGGCGCGGTTTCGCCGCTGGAACTTGCTGGCCAACTCGACCGTGACCGCGCGGCCGCCCTGAAACTGGTTGCCAAGGTGCGGCGACAAGGCGCGGTTTCGCCCACACTGGATTGCGAGCTTACGGACCTCGAAGCGTGGTGCGCCTACAGCGATTACTTCGCCGCCAAGCTGCGCGCCGGAGTGGCGCTGGCTACAGCCCGGGCCAGGCAGGATTTGAAACAACAGCAGCGCGCGGTGACGGAACTGGAAACGGCGTTGACGCATTGGAAACGGCTCGCCGACTTGGGCGGACGGTTCAACCAACTGCCCGTGCTTCACAACTCGATAGACCCGTTCTCGTGGGCCGCGCTCATCCCGGCGGTGGAAAAGGACATTGAACTCGCCAAAGCGCCGCTCACTTCCTCCAATTAACCCAATGAACACACTCGCTCTATGAACAACACCAATCTACTGAACCGCCGCAGTTTCATTTCCCGCACGGCGATTCTCACCGCCGCCACCGGCCTCTTCCTTGGACCGACGTTTCGCGCGCGTGCCCAGAACGCTGCTGGACAATCTCCAAAGTTCAAACTCCGCTACGGGCCGCATCCGGGCATGTTCAAGGCCAGCGCGGGTGACAATGTGATTGACCAGATCAAGTTCGCCGCCGACCAGGGTTTCACGGGTTGGGAAGACAATGGGTTGCCCGGTCAGTCGCCCGAGATGCAGGAGAAAATCGGCAAGACCCTTAGCGACCTGGGCATGAAGATGGGCGTGTTCGTCGCGTATGCCAATTTCGACGAGCCGGTGTTCGCCACCACCAACGAAGAAAAGCGCGAGGAGGCTTTGAAAAAGATTCGCGACGCGGTGGACGTTGCGAAACGTGTGGGCGCACAGTGGTTCACGGTTGTGCCCGGGTCGGTGGACCAGCAGGCCCAGAACGACAAGTGGAACAAATACGGCGGCGCGCGGCTTGCGGAAGGTTATCAGACCGCGAATGTCATCGAGTTGCTACGACGCTGCGCCGCAATCCTCGAGCCGCACAAGCTCACGATGGTGCTCGAATCCCTCAATTGGGAAACCAACCATGGCGGCGTGTTCCTGCGCCACTCCCCGCAGGCCTACGCCATCTGCAAGGCGGTCAACAGCCCGTCCTGCAAAATGCTGTTCGACATCTATCACCAGCAAATCACCGAAGGAAACTTGATCCCGAACATCGAGCGCTGCTGGGACGAAATCGCCTATTTCCAAGCTGGCGACAATCCGGGTCGCAAGGAGCCGGGCACGGGCGAGATAAACTATCGGAGTGTTTTTAAATACATCCACGACCGGAGCAAGCGGGAGAACCGCGACTTCGTCATCGGCATGGAACACGGCAACTCCCAACCGGGAAAGCCCGGCGAACAAGCCGTCATTCAGGCCTACCGCGACGCCGATGCGTTTTGAGCCCGGACGTTAGTTCTCGGCGATGCGGTAGAAATGCGTCTGCCCGCGGATGAAAACGTCTTTCCCGGCCAGGACCATCGAAGCGTCGGTTTTCTCTTCGAGCGCGTTCGTCGCCAAGACTTCGAGCTTGGGCCCTAGCTTGAGGACCACGCAGGCGCCTTCGCGACTGAGCACGTACACGCGATCCTTCGCCGCCACCGGCGAGGCGTAGAGGTTCTGCAAGCCCGGGATGCTCTCGGCTTCGAAGTGCGGTTCGCCTGTGCGCGCGTTCAGGCACGTCAACCGTCCACTGGCGTTCGAGCCGAAATAAATCAAATCGTCCACGACGAGCGGCGAGGACACGTACGGCGCATAGCGGCTGTAATTCCACAGCACGGCATCGGTGCCGGCCAGGGCGCCCGTCTTCCCGAGCCGGATCGCATAGAGCACTTTCTTTTGGTAATCGCTCATCGCGAACACCACACCATTGGCATGCACCGGGCTGGGGATCACGCTTTCCGTCAACGCCGGTCCCGACCAGAGTTCGCGCCCGTCCTTGAGATCGTATCCTCTCAATCCACTCGAGGAGGCGACCAGCACCTGCGCCCGCCCGCCATGCTCGACAATCAGTGGCGTGCTCCAGGACGTCGGTTCGTCGCGGCGCGTGCGCCACAGTTCCCGACCGTCCTTCTTGTCGAAGGCCAGCAGAACATCCTCTTCCTCGTGATCCCGCACGAGCACGACGGTGTCGCCGTGCAACGCCGGGGAAGAACCCTCGCCAAACGATTTTCTCGTGAACAGTTTGCCGGGGTCCTTCTTCCATACCAGGCCGCCGGCCAGGTCGTAACAGTAAAGGCCGCGCGAGCCAAACGACACGATCAGATGCGCTCCATCCGTGACCGGTGAAGCGGAGGCGTAACCGTGGTTGCGATGATGCCCTTCATGGGGCGCTTCCTCGCAAGCGACTTTTTCCCAGAGGGTCTTTCCCGTTGGCCGGTCCAGGCACAGTACCATGAAACGGAAAAAGTCCTGGGGCGGATTCACGTTGGGCGAGACTTCGCGCGTCCCGCCGCTGGGGAGCGTCGCGAGGGCGGCTTTACGCGCCGCGGCCTCTGCTGGATCGAGTTTACGCCCGGTCGGGACGGCGGTCAGGATGAAGAGCTTGTTTTCCCAGAGGATGGGCGTGGCTGTGCCGGCGCCCGGGATCTTCACCTTCCAACGGACGTTTTTGGTTTCGCTCCAGGTCAGCGGAGGATCGGCTTGCGGCGCGACACCGGAAGCCAGCGGGCCGCGCCATTGCGGCCAGTAAGCCAGTGCCGTCCTCTCGGCGGGCGCGGCGGCAAGCAGCGGCCAGGTGAGCAAACAAATCATGGCGGACTGGAAGTACTTTTTCATAGCGTCAAATAAAGAGCGGCAACCGCGCGCCGCAAGCTGACGACCCGGTTGCCGGGAATCATCGCGCATTGCTCGCATGGGATTGTTCTCGCGCTCCGAGATGGGCGGGATGCAACTGCAGCGCCTGCTGGAAGGAGGCATTGGCCTTCTTTTTCTCACCCAAGCCAAGCTGCCCCAAACCGATGAGGTAATGCGCGTTGGCCTGTCGCACCCGCTCGCTCGTCTTCTCGCCAAACTTGGCGAAGTAGTCCGGGCCTTCGCCTTTCGCAAGCTGTTCTTCGCCGATCTTGACCAAGGCTTTAAAGATGGGTTTGGCTTCGTCCTTGCGACCGAGGTTCTGCAAGGCCCGCGCGCCGAAGTAATCGGATTCGTAATCGCTATCGATCCGTCCTGCCAGCGACCGTTCGGAAGCGACTTTGGCTGTGGCCGCGTCTTTCACCGCCTGTTCGAAGGCGGCTCGGGCTGAGACCGCGTCGCCGAGCGCCTCGTGAGCCGTGCCGATGAAGAACTGAACCCGTGCGTTTCGCGGCGAACGCCGGGCCCGACCGACCTCCAGATTCTCCGGATATTCCAGAGCAGCCTTGTAGATGGCGAGCGCTTCGCGAGGTTTTTTATCCGCAGCTAACGTCAGACCTTGCGTGACGCAGGCGTCCACATAGACGCTGTGAGTCTGGCTGCTCCCTTCCCAGTTGCGAAAGCGCCGGCCCCGGAGCAATTCGAGCGCGCGGTCGGCCCGACCCGTGGCGGTGAGCAACACGATCTCGCGCGTGAGGGCGTCGTCGCGTTTGGCCACCGTGTCGTGGTGCTTCGTGAGCATCTCCAGACGCTTGGCCACGGGTGTGCCAGCGGCTTCGTATTGCGCGTCGAGTTCGTAGAAGAACCGCGGCTCGGCCGGGTTCAGTTCGATGGCCTGCTCCAGGCTGGCAATGGCTTTGGGAATGTTCTTCTCATGCTGCGCATAGGCGAGGCCGAGGTTGCGGTGCGTGAGCGCGAATTTGTCATCGCGCCGGCGTGATTCCTCCCAAGCCTTGATGGCGTTCTCCGGCTGGTTGTCGTAAAGGAGACAGCCGAGGTCATAAGCTGCGTGCCGCGCCTTCTGAGGGTGCTTCAACGCTTCTTCGAGAACGGGGATGGACTCCCACTGAAATGGGAAGCCCCCGGGCTCGCCAGCCGAACCCATGGCCCCCGCATCAAGCGGCTTGGAGCGGCGTTGGTAGTAGGCCATGTGGTCGAGAAGGATTTCGCTGCGCGTCATGCCTGAGTGCACTTTCGAGAAATGCTGCATCACCTGCAGGGCTTCCTCCCACAGTCCAGCCCTTTGGTAAATCGCGGCGAGTTCGAGGCAGGAATCGGGTTTCCCCTCCAATAGTCGGTCCAGTTGAGCGCCTGCCTGAGCTCCCTGAGCAGGCAGGTTGGTCATGGTCGAGGTTTGTTTGATCACGTCCTGTGCGAGCAGGTCGAGCGGGTCGTTCTGAAGGGCCGCATCAGCCCACCGGAGGCTTGCCTCGGTTTCGCCCAAGCGCCGGCAGATCGCCGCGCACAAACCCGCTGCGCTGACACTGCCTCCGGAGCGGAAGGCGCGCTCGGCATGATCTCGGGCCGCTTGGAACAAGCCATTCTGGCATGCGATTTCGGCAAGCGCGTAGTGGCCCGGCGCTTGCCAGGCGGGATTCCACACCGCCTTCTCAAAGGCATTGCGAGCCTGCAGAAGATCGCCCTTGGCCTTTAGCGCCACACCGAGATAATACCAAGCCTCGCCGTCCTTGGGTTGGACGTAGTTTGCCGTGGCACGGGCGACGGCATTGCTCAGAAACTTTGCCGCCTCATCCCAACGCCACTGTCGGCAGAGCAGGATGCCCATCGCCGTGTTGGCGCGGTAGTCGCCGGGATCGCGCCGGAGCATCTCCTCATAATAAGGCGCGGCCTCGAACGAAGGGCTGTAGAGCTGCTCGACGCGCTGGCCGGTGAAGTAAAGCTCGTCGGTGCTGGCGTAGTCCTTCGGCGATTTGGGCTTCTCGACGGGCTTGGGCATGGGCGTGCCCTTTGCCGGTAACGGCTGGTAGGCAATCACTGTTGCACCCGTTTTATCCGTTACGACCAGCATCAGGTCTTCGGGCGACACCTTGTCTTCCAACGCGACGGTGGTGGCGAAGGATTTCGCGGGGCTCAGATCCACGCGCTGGTCAAGAAGGGCGCTCGTTGAAGATAGAGCGGACTCTCGTCCGTTGCTGCGAAGCACGAGGCGTACGTTCGCGCCTTTGAATTCCTTCGTCGTATTCACCGCGATCTTCGCCGTGCGGTTCGTCACCTCTAGATTCACCGCCGCGTCGCGCGTGGCCGCCTTCACCCCGCCTAACTCGCGGACCGGATACCACCAGTGCTTCCACTCGCGCGTTGCGCCGGGCTGAATCCAACTGTAGTCCGGCTGGTTGTCCGACCATGCCCCGGCCATGAGTTCGAGATACGGGCCGTCGTCGTCGCTGAGAATCTTTGTCCACATCTCGCCTTCCGGGCCGTTGCCCCACTCGAAGAACTTCTTGCCCGGCGCAACGTGGTGATCCGCCCAGTGGATCACGCCCGCTTGCCGCCCGTGATCGTAGCCGCCAAACCAGTCGTCCTCGTAGTTCCAAGCGAAGAAGGATTTCGGGGTGTCGTGATTCTTCCACCACGAGATGTCCACGCCGCGCGTGTAATCATTGCCGCCGTAGATCTGCCGCGCGATGGGCCAGCTCGCGAACTCCGGCTTGCTGTGCTGGGCGGTCCATTCCGTGCCGGGCGGGAAGAGTACCTGGTAGTTCGTATTCGCATGCACGGCTGGGTTGATCCAGAAAAGCATCGGCCACGCAAACGGCGTTCGGTTGATAACCTTGCAGGAGAGTTCCAGGTAGTTGCGGTCCGGATAAAGCGTCAGGCCGACGAGCCATTTCATCCGGTGGCGCAACTCGCCCTCGCCCACCCAGATGGTAGCGCTGCCGTCGGTCTTGCTCGTGGTGGTGTTGTCCACCGGCATGAAGCTGGAGGCACGATGGTGATGCGGCACGTTCCACTCCACGCCGCCGCTGATCCACGCGCCGAGCATGCCGATGAGCGCGGGCTTCACGACGTGCTGGCGGTAGAAGAAGTCGTAGCCGTTGACCTTGTCCGTCGCCGACCAGGTGCGCCCGCCCAGTTCGGGAATAACCGAGATCTGAACGTAATCGTTCTCCAGGAACAGCACCTTGTAGGACTTGTTGGTCTTGATGTCCGTGAGCACGTCCTGAATGGGATACGGATAGAACGTGGCCTTCGCGCCCTGGTAGGTGCGTCCTTCGTAGAAGCGCGGCACCGACGACGGCGGGGCGGCAAGGTAGGTGGGGATGACGAGGTTGGTTTCCCAGACACGGACTTCTGCAGGCGTAGCGAATAAGCCGAGGGTTGTGGTGAAGAGAGTTAATGCTATCCGGAATTGCATGGCACGATTTACTTTCTCAGCTTGGTTATCCGATTTGCTATAAACGGCGGTTGAAAACTGGGTCTGCCACTGCCGCAGCAGCCTGACCAGGATCGAGGTTCCTGCAATATGCTTCATTGCATTTCAAACGTCAGGAACACCACGTCTTCCGCCGGAAGGTCGAATGTATGATCGTCCGCGATGGTGAAGGTCTCCCCGGACCAGACATCCCGCAGTTGAACCGGGCGGTGGACGGGCGTGAGGTTGTAGCTTGCCTCAAAGTTGACAAATCCCAAGTCCTGCTTGGTCAAGGTGACTTTGCGATCCGACTTGCTGCGGTTGAAGATGCCGATCCAGCCCTTGCGAGGATCCGTCGCATGCGGGGTGAGCCAGACATCGATGTTCCCGGCCCGATAGACCTTGATGCCCATCACGCCGTTCTGGTTGCACGCAAGCATCTCTCGATTGGTCAGCAGGCGGTAGGAGAAATCGTCCATTGTGAGCAAGTCGCCTCCGATAATCAACGGCGAGGCAGCCAGGGCACGCTGCGTAATGAAGGTTTTCATCTGAGCTTGATTGAACTGGCTCTGACGGGCCAGCTGACCTACAGGAACATTGGGAATATTGGCGGTCGCGACAACGTCCAGGCGACCGAACGGAATCATGTCCAGGTCCGGCCAGAAACCCGGGCGTTCCGTGCCTTGGAATTGTTCCCAAGCATAAAACCCCTTCTCAACACTCAAGGGATCGTCCCAGATGTCACGGGTGATGCGCAGCAGGTTCGCCCGCTTGTAGTAGGGTAAGTGCGTTGGATGATGCACATCGCCGGGCGACAAGCTGTAAATCATTTTATGTCCACCCTCCTCAATGGCCTTGGCTATGGCGACAATCTCTTCGGGATTGGGAACCACGTCGTCGACCTTAATGAAATCAATGCCCCAGCTGGCCAATTTGTTTATGAGGGCGTTGTAATAGGCCTGCGCTCCCGGCTTGGTCATGTCCACCCCATAGTTCTCCTGATTCCAAACGCATATGCTGTTGGTATCCGCGATATCCCGAGCGAAATAGGGAGTCCCCTTGATCGGAAGATTTCGCTCGACTGCCTCCCGGGGAATGCCCCGAATAATCCATACGCCAAACTTCAATCCTTTCCTATGCGAATAATCGGTCAGCGCTTTGATCCCGTGCGGAAAGTACATCTTGCAGGGTTCCAATAGACCAAATTCATCCATGGCCACACCGATGCATTTCCTGGGATACATGGACCCGGGATACAGTTCGACATTCCTCGCCCAACCCGCATCCATCACGAAGTACTCGTACCCGAAGGGCAGATAATTTTCCGCCATCACGTCGATCAGGGCGCGAGCCTTGTCTTCGGACAAATACGTTCGGTAGCTGTCGAAGCTGTTGAAACCCAAAGGTGGCTTCGGGGCGAACTCTTGGATGCGGGTTGAGGCACTGATCGCAGGCGAGATGATCGAGAGGGTCAAGCCCACCATGATCGAAAGTTTTATTGCTTTGAGTTTCATCGCTCTGATTACTCTCCAGCGTCCAGGCAACAAGATGCTAAGAACACTTTTTCCGCACTCATGCTCACAGACCGCTTAGAACCGCACACGACTCCGGCACCCACGGACCTCAGGGAATGATCGTCACCATGCGGTGATGAGGTTGACACAGCGGCGTGAGCTTTGAAAACCTGCACAATCATGCAGTCAAGTGGGGCTTGTCCCCTGGTCCGGGTGCCCGAATATCCTGTCGCCGCAGATGGAAAAACAAGAACTGGAATAGGATCCGAATCCCGTGCCACGATGCGCTTGTGAGAATCGCCATCGCTCCCAATGCCTTCAAAGGCAGTCTCACCGCTGCCGAGACCGCTGCTTGCATTGAGCGCGGCCTTCGCAAGGCGTTGCGCGGCCTTTCCATCGTCAAGCTTCCCATGGCCGACGGGGGCGACGGCACCCTGCTGGCCATCGTGGCTGCAACCGGTGGTAAATCCGTGCCCTGCCGCGTCACCGATCCGCTGGGTCGCAAAATCCGATCCATCTTCGGCCTGACTGGCGACGCCCGGACGGCCGTGATCGAAATGGCGCTGGCCAGCGGGCTGGCGTTGCTCAAACCACCGGAGCGCAATCCGATGCTCACCACTTCGCGCGGCACGGGTGAACTGATTCGTGCTGCACTGGACCGCCGCGTCCAGGAGATTGTCATTGGCATTGGCGGCAGCGCCACTAACGACGGCGGCATGGGGCTGGCTCGCGCTCTCGGCGCCAGATTTCTTGATGCGCGCAACCGGGAGCTGCCGGATCGTGGCGGTGCGCTGGTCCGGCTGGCGCGCATTGATGTGTCCGGGCTTGATGCGCGGTTGAAACACACCACCATCTCCGTGGCGTGCGACGTGGATAATCCCTTGTGCGGCCCGCGCGGAGCCGCCCGGGTTTACGGCCCGCAAAAGGGCGCCACCCCGGCGATGGTGAAGCAGCTTGATGCTGGCCTGAAACGGCTGGCGGCAGTCCTTCAAAATGACTTGGGAGTGGAAGTCGCGAATTTGCCGGGAGCCGGAGCGGCGGGCGGTTTGGGCGCGGGACTGGACGCCATTCTCAAGGCGCGAATGCGCCCGGGTGTGGATGTGGTCACACACGCCATCGGCCTCGAACGCAAGCTGGCTGGTTGCGATCTAGTTATTACTGGCGAAGGCCGCCTCGATGGGCAGACCATTTTTGGCAAAGCGCCGGCCGGTGTGGCCCGGGTCGCTCAAAAGCTCGGCATCCCGGTCATTGCCATCTGCGGTTCACTTGGGCCGGACGCTGGCAACGTCCACCGGGCGGGCATCGCCGCGTTTTTTTCCGCGTTGGAAGAATCGGTCGCCGAAACGGAACTGCCCCGACGTGGCCCCGGCATGTTGGAGCGTTGCGCCGAACAGGTCGGCCGTCTGCTGGCCTTGAAGTGCAAACTTCGGAAATAATTCGGCCCGAAAGCGTTCGAGGTCCATCACGACTTCACCGTGAGTACGCCGCTGGCCGTGTTTCGATGCCGGGCTTGTAGGCTTGTCGCCCAGCATGTGCCCGCCGGCGGTGATGCCGAGTCCCCCTCGCTTCCCGGAACGGGCGCGACCAGGCCGATACTACATCATTGTGCAGCTATCAATACCCGCCGCCCTTGTGGCATTAGTGCTGGGTAAGCTTGAAGATCATGCACTGCTGCGGTCCGTACGTCCACGTGTCGCTTGCAGTGCAAACTGGGCTGTCAGCATGAAAGCGAAAGAGAATCTTTCTGTTGCTTCGCGTGCGTTCACGTTGATCGAATTGCTCGTGGTCATCGCCATCATCGCGATTCTCGCCGCCATGCTATTGCCGGCTTTGGCCAAGGCCAAGAGCAAGGCCCAAACAGTCCAATGCTTCAATAATTTGAAACAGATGGGGACAGCGGCGCACCTTTATGCCGGGGACAACAACGACCAAGTTCCGGGAGATCAGTCGCTAAACGGGTACCTCTTTGCCAACATGCTTGCCCCCTACATCTGCAGGAAGCTGCCGACGGTGCTGGAAACCTCGGGCCAGCCGACGAACCCCAACCGTCCGGAACAGGATCAGTTCTTCTCCCAGATTCCCACCTACCAATGTCCCACCCTTCGCACGAACACTCAGTTCAAGCATGCCTTGCACTACGTGGTGAATTCGCTGGATGAACGAACTGGATCGGGTTACACGCCCACCCACAAGTTGCCGTCCATCAAGCGTCCCACGGCCACCGCCTACATCGCAGAGGTGAACAGCACCGAGATCGCGAACGGAGGCTATACGCATTACGATTTCTACCGGTTTCAGGATTATCCCTTCAATCCTATCCCTGCTGCCAACCCGGATCCTCGCATCATGCGCGCGACCGACAAGCGCCACGACGGCGCAACCAGTTTCGTATTCTACGACGGGCATACCGAGGTCCGGAAGTTGACCCCGACCGGCGTCCCTTCCCGAATGTTTGATCCGTCTTCCGCGCAGTAAACCTGCTTAACCACCACACCGTGCAAATCCGATCCGATGATGAACCCGAATGGCATCCAGCGTTTAGTGGCCGACCTGGGCGACTCCGATCACGACTTCCCCGCCCGTACGTCAGGGCCATTCTTCGATGCCCGACATGCAGCCTTTCCGGCTCAGCATGTGCCCGCCAACGGTGACGCCGAGTCCCTCTCGCTTCCCCAAATGGGAGAGACGAGGAATCCTACATCATTGTGCAGCTATCAAAACTCGCCCCCCTGTGGCACATTGCTGTCGAAGTTTAACGGTCGTCTGCCGCAGCGATCCTGTGGTGGTGTCGCCTGCGGCGCAACTGGTTCATGAGCACGAATGTGAAAAGTTCGGTTTCTTCTTGTCCGTTCACGTTGATCGAATTGCTCGCGGTTATCGCGATCATCGCGATTCTCCCCGCCATGTTGTTGCCGGCTTGGGCCAAGGCCAAGAGTCGCCTGTCCGGGGGAGACGGCGCAAAAAATCACAGGAAAAAAACGGAAAAACTCATGGACACCATCTGAGGAGGACACAAACTTGACTACGCAATAAGCCAATGAAACGAAACTCACGTTCCTCGATGCCGGGCGCCTGGCCCGGTTTCACGCTCATCGAATTGCTTGTGGTCATCGCCATCATTGCGATCCTCGCCGCCATGCTCCTGCCCGCGTTGGCCAGGGCCAAGGAGAAGGCGCAGAGGATTCAGTGCCTCAATACCCTCAAGCAGTATGGCATCGCCGCGCAACTTTATGCCAACGACTACAAAGACTATGTTCCTGGCGACTACTTCAGTACAGGCAACATGTGGGCGAACATGCTGGCGCCGTATGTTGGGGGAAAGCAATTCGAGGGGGCTGACGCGACCGACGAGACCAAGTTGGATAATTATTTTGCAGGCTACAAGTTCTTCCAATGCCCTGCTGTCAGATCTTCTACTAATGATGTCAAGCCGCTGCATTACATCATCAACGACTTGGACATCCCGGCGAGCCAACCCCTGCCCCAGTCCTTCCCGGAAACGCTCTATCACAAGCTGGCCAGCATTCCCCGGCCGGTCGAGGTGGGTTACATTACCGAGATTAACGAGACGTGGGCGAAAGGTAAATCGTATGTGAATTGGAACATTTGGACCCCGCAAACCACCACCTTCAATATCCTGAATCAGGCCAACCCAGTGTCTTCGGCGCGGATGATGCACGCGAACGAGAAACGTCACAACGGGCAGGTAAACGTTCTGTTTTTCGACACTCATGTGGAGAGCCGGAAACTGAAGGCGGAGGGTACGAAGGGTGTACCATTCTGGCTCTTCAGCCCGTACTCGCCCCGTCTGTAGCCGGCTGAACAGCAGCCCAGATTTTCCCAAGCAGATTCAAACACCAACCCAAGCAACAAAGCCGAAAGTTCAGGAACGCCATCATAAAAGTCAACAGGCAGACCCTAGCATCCCACGGATGCAAAGCTTATGAAAACCCACCTCCAACCAATCCGCCGTACTGCGCATTTGACGCTGTCGGTCTTGGCCATCGCCGCTGCGGCGTCCGTCTCAGCGCAAACCGTAATCACCCCAGACCTCAAGGCACCGCCGGGCGCGTATAACACCTCCAGCACCGGCATGGTGCTGCGGGCGCACCAGATTTTTGCAACCCGGACCCCCGGAGATCAAAACAGCCTTGCAAACATTCAAAAGCAGTTGTCCGGGGGATTTGGGGCCAATCAGGCCACTAGCGGACCGCTGACGGGTGGCCTATGGTCCGAACTGTATTTGAACCACACGCATTATCCCGGGTTTCCTGCCCAGGGTGATCAGGACTGGTTCTACTTTACCGCTCCCGCCTTGCCCTTCCCGGGGGTTAACGTCGACACAAACTTCACCCTTGGTTTCACCACAATAGCCTACGAGATCATAACGTATCTCAATTTGCCATCGGGCCCTAACATTTTGAAGGTCGGTTGCGGTGATGCCTACAAGATTTACATTGGCGCCGGCGACAATCCCTATTCACTCGCGGCGGCTTCACCTTTCGCATTTGACGGTTCACGGGGATTCGCCCCGAGCACCTTCAGCTTAGACGTGCAAAGCGCTGGGGTTTACCCGGTTCGCATCGTTTTCGGACAAGGCGGTGACCAAGTGGGTGGCCTGCAGTTTTACTCGACGGATGGCACCTATACTAACTTGATTAACGACCCAAGCCCAAGCGGCGGGGTCGTATTGACCGCCTATCAGCCCGCGGTGTTGCCCATACCGACACCCGCTCTGGCGTATGTCAGCCAATTGTCACCAGTGCCCGGGGAAACGGGCGTAACCCCGCAACCGACCTTGGGGGTGCAGTTAACTGACGGAGCTACGACCACGGTGGCCACCAACACGATCACCTTAAACTTTGACGGTGCCGTGGTTTCCCCGACCATCACCAAGACCGGAAGCGTGACCTACGTTTCCTACACCGTGCCGGGCTTGCTAACCAACCTGTCGGTTCATACCAACCGGGTGGTGGCGCAGGACAGTCTCGGCAACGTGCTGTCCAACCAGTGGACTTTCACGGTCGGGACCTTCACGGTCATTCCGGCCACTTGGGCCTACCCAGCAGGGTCGGGCGATGCCACCAAGCGGGGGTTCGCGGGTCGCATTCACCAAACCCGAGATGCGGCCAATGGAACACCCACAATCCTGTACGGCAATAACCAGATCGAGGGCCTGTTGATAGACGGTGGGACGGGGCTGCCTTACCTCAACACCGTGGTCACCAACGGCGACCCCATCATTGGTGCGGGATGGCCAGGCACAACACCGGCTGACGCCGGAGGTGGCCCGGGGAGCGCCCGCACCTTCACGGAGACGAATGTCGTCAACTATTCCATTAGCGGTACTGCGGTTACGGACACTGGTAACTTTAACTCGGCCAACGGCCAGCTAGACGTGTTGTTCCCCGGCCTGCCGGGCAGCATTGATAACACCTTTACCAGCTATATCAATTCGGGTGAACTTGCGGTCGAGCTGGTCGCCTTCTTGGAGTTGCCTGCGGGCCTCCAGCAGATCGGGGTCTACGTCAACGACGGCTTCCAACTGGCCATCAGTCCCAATAACGCCAGTGACCTATTCCGTCAGGAATTGATCAAAAACGAAGCCGTTCGCAACGCTACCGATTCGATCACGTCGGTGTATGTGCAAACCAATGGTCTCTATTCGTTCCGGGTGATCTACAGGCTGTACCGGGACACCGTGGCCGATGACTTGGAATGGTTTAGTCTTGATCCAGCCAATGCGGCTCATTTGCTGATCAATGGCACGAATGCCACCGCCGTGAAATCCTACCGGGCGCTGACCGTGCCCACCCGGTCGTATGTCAAGAGCGTCTCACCCGTGAAGGATGCGTCGGGGGTGCCGCCGCTCACGCCCATTAGTGTCGTGCTGGCCAACGCCACCAACATCACACCCGTGCTGAAGGTGAACAATGCCACGGTTGCCACCACGGCGGTCACCAACGGCAACGAGGTCACGTTGACCTATACCCCGCCGACGGCCCTCTCCGGCACGGTGAATTGCGAGATCAATTACGGCGGACTCACCGGCCAATGGGCATATACAGTCCGGTCGGGTCGCCAGGCGCTCTTTATCACCGCTGGGTCTCCTGCATCAGGTGGTGACGTGCCGCTGGTCAACCGGCTGGCCACCAAGTTCGGGCTCGATGTGATAGTTGTGGCTCAGTCGGCTCTCGCTGCCGACATCACCAGCGGGCTGCCCCTCACGACCAACAAGGCGCTGATCGTCGTTTCGTCCCTCGTGGCCGGGGGCACCGTAGCGCCGTGGGCGAGGAGTTGCATTTTGAGTAACATCACCGTCCCGGTCATGACTTGGGAACAAGCCAATGGGGATGACTGGGCATTTACCACGGGAAGTACTGGTCCAGCAGTAGGAGGCACCACCCATATTGCCCTTAGCAACGGACCGGCTTTTCTGCATGCGGGGTTCGCCAACGGCCAGGTGGTTGTCACGCACACTGGCGGCGGGGGAGGGATGAGCTGTTCTGCCGCTCCTGGGACGATCATGGCAGGCTACTTCACCAATGCTCCCAATCCAGCGCTGGTCGGTGTGACGAACGGCTTCGAGGTCACTTCGACTCTTTTTAATGGCGGCATCACGCCGGTTACTCATGCTTCGCGCAAGGTCTTCTTTGGCTTGGTGGATAACAGTAGCGCGACATTCTTAAACGCCGATGGAATGAAGTTCTTCGACACTGCGATTGAGTGGCTGCTGCCACCGGTACTCACCGGGGCGAAAGGGCCGGGCGCCGGCCAGTTGACCCTTAGTTGGACCGGCGACGGCACGCTGGTGACGACCACCGATCTTACGCCGCCCACGACATGGGTCAACGCTCCCAGTCAGGCCAATCCCCAGACGGTGAACACGACTGACCCGCAGCGCTACTACAGGGTCAAGCAGTAGGCAGCGTCCGGGACTGGATTCAAATCACGCCGGGGCTTTTCGGAACACATCCGGGAAGCCCCGGTTTGCAATAAGACGATGCCTTCTGCGCGAACGGAGGCCATGCAAGGAAGGGCAAGAGATACGGTTGTCGAAAAGTGCACACATGATTGGCTCCAAGTTGAAAGCAACGGCGGTGCTGCTGGCCGGAATCGTGGGCAGCACCGTGGCGCAAGCGCAAACGCCCGCTGCCTTGATATATGATTCCGGCGTTCGCACCATCAGTTTCGCCGGAGGCGATCTGAAGGCGGCGCTGGTGCAGACCGGCCATTCGGTGACTGACCTGCCACTCAGCGATCCGTCCGGGGCCACGCAATCGGTGCGCATCATCCTGACCACCTCGGATGCCAGCGTGCCGGGCATGCCGACCATCGCGGGGATTACCAACCAAGGTTACGCGATCCAACGGGTGGTGGACGGTGCGGCGACCAACTGGTGGGTCATTGGCCAGGATGCTCCCGGAGCGATGTATGGCGGCCTTGAATTGGCGGAGGCGGTGAAGTTGGCAGACGGCTTGGCCGGCGTGACCAATCGCCAGACCAATCCGCATCTCGCCAACCGCGGCATCAAGTTCAACATCCCGCTGGACGCGCGCAGCCCCAGTTACTCGGACGATTCGAGTTCCGCGCAGGCCAACATCGCCAACATGTGGGAAACCAATTTCTGGACCGGCTTCCTTGATAACATGGCCCGGCATCGCTACAATTTGCTTTCGCTGTGGAGTCTTCACCCGTTTCCCTCGCTCGTGCGCGTGCCTGAGTATCCCAACGTGGCGCTGGCGGATGTGAAGCAGAAATCGGGAGCCTTGTGGGATGCCTCCGGCACCGGCACGGGAATGTATAATCCGTCATGGACGTTGACGACGTTGAAGACGATGACCATGGACGAGAAGATCGCGTTTTGGCGGTGGGTGATGCAGTACGCCAAGGATCGCGGCATCCATCTCTACGTGTTCACCTGGAATATCTTCGTCTATGGCACGGAGCCGAGCGGTTACGGCATCACCGTTGACCCTTCAAACGTGACCACGAAGGACTATTTCCGGAAATCCGTGCGCGCCCTGTTCAATACCTACCCGCTGCTGGCGGGCGTTGGGATTACGACCGGCGAGAACATGGGCGGGATCAGCAACGCGGCAGAGGAACAGTGGGCGTGGGATACCTACGGCTTGGGCGTTTCCGACGCGATGGCGGACGCCCAGAACGCGGCCAGTCCTTACCATGCGCCCGGTCGGGTCATCCGCCTGGTCCATCGCGCGCATCAGGCGGATCTCAACGAGATCATCAACTATTTCCAGCCGCTGTCCGGTTCCACCAATCCGGATTCCACCCTCGCGTTCAGTTTCAAGTATTCCCAGGCGCACATGCATTCGTCCACAAAGCCGCAGTTCATTTACCAGAACAACTGGTTCAACACGATCCCGGCCGGGAAGAGAGTCTTCCTGACCGTCCGCAACGACGACATGTATTATCTGCGCTGGGGCGATCCAGACTTTGCCCGAGCCTATATGACGAATCTCCCCACCCTCTCGAAGATCGCCGGATTCTACATGGGCCCGGACGGCTACACCTGGGGCCGCGAATACCTCAGTACGGAACCCGAGTCGCCCCGCCAGCTCGTCATCGAGAAGATGTGGTATTCCTTTTTGCTCTACGGCCGGCTGGCCTATGATCCGGCAATTCCCAACAGCCGCTTCGAGGCGATTGTGGGTGAGCGATTCCCGGAAGTCACGAGCAGCAACCTTTTCCAGGGCTGGGCATCCGTCTCGAAGATTCTGCCGTTGCTCACCCGGTTCTACTGGGGCGCGCTGGATTTCCAATGGTATCCCGAAGCGTGCTGGTCGAGTTCTGGATTCAAAACAGTGCAGAGCTTTATTGACCCGCAGTGGGATCCCATGCAGTCGGGCGAGGATGGTGACCGCCCCTTGCTGATGTCGGTGAAGCAATACGTGAATGGCGACGCCGCGAACGGCAGACTCAATCCCGAGCAGGTCGCCGATCTGTTGCAGCAATACGCGGACAACGGCCTGGCGAGCGTCCAGGCCTTGAGCCTGGGTACCAACAAGGAACTGCGCCTGACCTTGGGCGACATCAATGCGATGGGCTGGCTCGGGCGTTATTACGCGGAGAAAATTCGCGGGGCGGTGGACCTCTATCGCTATCAGAGCACCGGTCTGACCAACCACCACGCCAACGCGCGCACGCATTTGATTACCGCCTCCAATCATTGGAGTCAGTATTCCGCCCTGTGGTCCACCCAATATGTCCAGCAGGTCTTGACCCGCATGGGCCTGACCGTCGTGGACATTGCTGGCATTCAAACCCGGGTAAACGCCGACATCCCGGCGCCGCTGACCGTCATCACTAATACCCCGGGCAGCAACAGCGTGCTGCTCGTCGTGGGCGATGCCGCCAGCCTGGGAGCGTCAGACACCGCCATCCGCAACCGGCTCCAGAACTACGGGTTCACCGTTCAGGTCGTCAGTGACGATCTGGCCTCTACAGCGGATGCCACCGGCAAGGCCGTGATCCTCACCTCCGCCACGGTGAGTTCCGCGCAGGTGAACACGAAATTCCGCGACGTCGCCGTGCCGGTCATCAACTGGGAGTATGGATTGGAGGACGACTACGGGTTCACCGGCGACGCGAACACCGCCCGCTATTTCACCGCTTCCCAGAGGAATCTGATCATCACCAACGTTGGTCACCCCCTGGCTGCGGGTCTGGCTGCCGGGACTCGAACGGTGGCCACCGTGGCCGGCGATTTTTCCTGGGGTGAACCCGGCGGCAGTCCGATCACCATCGCCCGCCTGAATGATGGCAGCAGTCATCCCTGCCTTTACGCCTATGAAACCGGGGCGGCGATGACTGCTGGCACCGCTCCCGCGCAGCGTGTCCACCTGTTTCTGCAAAACAACACGTTTGCCTCGTTGAACGCCGACGGATTGAAGCTGTTCGATGCGGCCGTTAGTTGGGCGGTCGGTCAGGTCGCCGCCCCGCCGAGCTGGGTTCAGCCGCCGGTACTCCAAGGGGGACAACTGAGACTCGAATGGGTGGGTGGCACGCTCCAAACTACGACCAACGTGTCAGGGCCTTGGAGCGAGGTTCCGGGTGCAGTCAGTCCTCGCCTGCAACCCACCACCAACCCCGCGCAGTTCTTTCGCGTGAAACAATGAAGCAAGCGGTCTGGATGAAATCAGCGAAACTCTACGTGCACACAAAAGACACCGAATGCGTCCCGATCGCCGGGCAGCCGATGGCGCTCCGATCAAAACTCAGCAGGCTGGAGACAAGAACGTGATAGCGAACTACAGAGTCTCGTTCGGCGAACCGCTCCCCTGGATCGTTAATTTCAACGGTCTGGCTACGGGCACCACCAGCCAAGCATGGCCTGCTTCCTGGACTGCGACGCGCGGAGGAACTTTCCGCGTCTCAGGCGACAGATTGGAAGTCAATGGTAGTGGCGGCGAGGGCGTGTTCACGACGGGTGTCATTGATATTTCGGGTCGCACGGTGAACCTCTCACTCGGAGTGCAGGGCGCTGGCGGTTTGGATGCCTCTGACTATGTGCGATTTTACATAAAGACCAATGGTGGTCGGGAAACACCCTTGCGTCAGGTCATTGGTCTGCTACCAGCGACGAACTGGACACAAAACGGTATTACAGGAACGAACCTCCAGGTGGTCGTTCGAACCTCGGTTACCGCCAATGACGAGTTTTACTACTTCGACAATCTAAGCGTAACCAACATCGCGCCGATTAGTCCCACCGTGAGCATCACCCAGCCTGTTGCCGAAGCAGTGTTTGTCGGAGGAGCGAACATTCCGATTGCGTCTAACGCGAGCGATCCGGACGGAATCGTTGTGAAGGTCGAATACTTTGTCGCGGGCACGACGAAAATCGGCGAGTCCACGAACGCGCCGACATTTGGTTTCACTTGGACCAATGCGCCGGCTGGACGTCACAACCTGACGGCGATGGCCACCGACAATGTGGGTGCCACGGGAGTTTCGGCGGTGGTTTCCGTCACGATCCGGACATCGTTAGAGTCCTCAATCCAGTCGGGTGGACAAATCCAACTTCAGTGGGCTGGCGGCGGCACGCTCCAGACTGCGACCAACGTCTTGGGTCCTTGGAGCGATGCCTCCGGTGCGGTCAGTCCTTACTTGCAACCTACCACCAACCCCGCGCAGTTCTATCGTGTGAAGCAATGAAACCGGCCTCGCCGGGCGCGCCGACAAAGACAGATTCAACCAGCAAACGAACCGACCAGATATGAAAACAAAACCAGACTCAGTTCGCTTCAATCGTCGCCAGTTTCTCGCCACCGCTGCCTTGGCGGTGGCCGCGCCCACCATTCTCCCGTCCAGCGTGTTTGGGCAGGCTGGCAAACCGGCGCCGTCCAATCGCATCACCTTGGGCATGATCGGCTGCGGTTGGCAGGGCGGATCGAACCTGGGCGCGTTTCTGCGTGAGACGGATTGTCAAGTCGTGGCGGTCTGCGACGTGGACAGGACGCATCTGTCCAACGCCGTGCAGAAGGTCAACGGCCATTACAAGAACCAGGATTGCAAAGCTTATGCCGATTATCGCGATTTGTGTGCCCGCCCGGACATTGATGCGGTGATGATGGCGACGCCGGATCACTGGCATTGCCTGGCGGCGGTCGAGGCGGCCCGGAACAAGAAGGATATCTTTGGCGAAAAGCCGCTCGCCCGGACCATTGCGGAGCAGCAGGCGATGGTGAAGGCCGTGCAGCAAAACCAACGGATCTGGCAGACCGGCTCGTGGCAGCGATCGCAGCGAAACTTTCACAAGGCGGCGGAAATCGTCCGCAATGGATTGATCGGCAAGATCACGCGGGTGGAAGTCGGCCTGCCTGCCGGGCACAACGATTTCGCCAAGACGAAGGACAAGAACCAAATCACCGCGCCACCGGTCGAGCTGGATTACGAGACCTGGATCGGGCCGTCACAGGTGATGCCTTACCGGGAATGCCAGGTACACAAAAACTGGCGCTGGAACTACAACACCGGTGGCGGGCAGTTGCTCGACTGGGTGGGGCATCACGTGGATATCGCGCACTGGGGTTTGGGTTTCGATGACAACGGCCCAAGCGAGATCGAGGGCGTTGGCGAATTCCCGCCGAAGGACGCCGTGTGGAATACTTGCACCAAGTACCGCCTCAACCTGAAATACCCGAACAACATCGAAATGGTCATTGCGGGTGGATATCCCGACATCAAAGGCGGCACGAAATGGATCGGCACGGACGGCTGGGTGCATGTGACGCGCGGTGCCTTCAGCGCCCCGAACGAGGCCTGGACTGAAATGACTTCACTGCCGGACGAGCAGCGCAAGGTGAAGCTCTACGAGTCCCCGGGGCACCAGCGCAACTTCCTCGATTGCGTGAAGTCCCGAAAGCCCACCATCACGCCGGTCGAGACGGCGCATCATTCGGCAGTGCCCGGCCACCTCGGTTTGATCGCCATGTGGACCGGGCGCAAGATCCGATGGGACGCGCAGCGCGAAGTCATTATCGGCGACACCGAAGCCAGCAAGCTGCTGGGCCGCGAATACCGCAAACCTTGGTCCCTCGGATGAAATCGAAATCACTTTTGTCGTTGCTGCTGGGGGCGCTCGCCTGGTCATCTCTCACGGTCGGGGCGGGCGAGCACCCACGTCTCAACATCCTCTTTGCCATCGCCGACGATTGGGGCTATGGCCACGCTGGCGCTTACGGTTGCAAGTGGGTCAAAACGCCGGCGTTCGACCGGGTCGCGGACCAGGGCATTCTCTTCTCGCACGCCTACACGCCGAATGCCAAGTGTGCGCCGTCCCGGGCCTGTATTCTTACCGGTCGCAACTCGTGGCAGCTCAAGGCGGCGGCGAACCACGTCCCGTACTTTCCACCCGAGTTCAAAACCTTCTTCGAGGCGCTCGACGAGCAGGGTTGGTTCGCCGGTCATACCACGAAAGGCTGGGCGCCCGGCATCGCCACGAACACCGTCGGCAAGCCGCGCCAGATGACTGGCAAGGCGTTCAATGCCCGCACCGCGAAACCGTCCGCCTCCGGGATTGGGCCGAGCGACTACGCCGCGAACTTCACCGACTTCCTGGACGCCGCTCCCAAGGGCAAGCCGTGGTGCTTCTGGTATGGTGCGCTCGAGCCGCATCGTGGCTATGAGTACGGCTCCGGCGTGACGAAAGGCGGCAAGAAGACCACCGATGTGGACCGCGTACCCGCCTGCTGGCCCGATAACGAAACGGTCCGGAACGACATGCTGGACTACGCCTTCGAGGTGGAGCATTTCGACCGGCATCTTGGCCGGATGCTCGCCGAGTTGGAGAAGCGCGGCCTGCTCGACAACACCCTGGTGGTGGTTACGTCCGATCACGGCATGCCGTTCCCGCGGGTCAAAGGCCAGGCCTACGAACCGTCCAATCACATCCCGCTGGCGATGATGTGGAAGAACGGGCTGAAGCAGCCGGGCCGCAAGGTGCGCGACATCGTGAGTTTCATTGACCTCGCCCCCACTTTCATCGAGCTGGCAGGATTGAAATGGGCGCAAACCGGCATGCCCGCCGCCGCCGGGCGCAGTCTCACGGACATACTGTTCTCCGAAAAGACCGGTACCTTGAACCCGGCGCGCGACCACGTCCTGATTGGCAAAGAACGGCATGATGTCGGCCGCCCACACGATTGGGGCTACCCGATTCGCGGCATCATCAAGGGCGACCTGCTTTACGTCCGGAACTACGAGACGAACCGCTGGCCTGCGGGCAACCCCGAAACCGGCTATCTCAACTGCGACGCCGGTGCCACGAAGACCTTCATCCTAGACGCCCACCGCAAGAACATGGCCGATCCGCATTGGGCGCTCTGTTTCGGCAAGCGTCTCTCGGAAGAACTTTACGACCTGAAGCGGGATCCGGACTGTGTGAGCAACCTGGCCACTGACCCGTCATTCGCCGATCGCAAGCGCGAACTGGAGCAGCAAATGGTCAGCGAACTCAAGGCGCAAGAGGACCCAAGGATGTACGGACGGGGCGAGGTGTTCGAGCAATACCCTTACGCCAACGCCGGCCAGCGGAACTTCCACGAGCGCTACATGAGGGGCGAGAAATTGAAGGCTGGTTGGGTGGAAGAATCGGATTTCGAAAAACAACCGCTGGATTGAGAGCATGTCATTGGCCCTCCGGCATTCCTCACAACATATATGAAAATGAATAGTCTCTTAATCTGCGCGCTGTTCTGCGCCTTGTCTGGCTCGGCCTTCGCCGCGCAGACTCTATTGCTCACGCTCGACCCGGCTGCCGCCGGGCCGGGGAAATTTGCCGGCGAGGAAATCCGCCGCGAGGCTGCGGCGCGGGGCATGAGTGTCACCGGCGCCGACGCGAAAGCGCCCGCTGACGCGACCCGCATCGCAATCACCGTCGGAAAGGACGGCGATGCCGTTGCTCAGAGCTACAGCATTCGCGTGCAGAACGAGGGCGGGCGTCGCGTCATCGCGGTGCGCGGAGCCGATGCCGCTGGCGCAATGTATGGCGGGCTCGACATCGCGGAGGCAATTCGCACGGGCACGTTCGACACGCTGAAGAACTCTGACAACACGCCTTACATCAAGCAGCGCGGCATCAAGTTCAACATCCCGCTCGATGTGCGCACGCCCACCTACACCCAGCGCGAGTGGCCGGATTCCGCGCGGCTTAACGTCGCCGAAATGTGGAGCAAGGATTTTTGGCGCGAGCAGTTTGATGACATGGCCCGCCATCGCTACAACCTCATCTCGTGGTGGAGCATGAATCCTTTCCCAAGCATCGTGAAGGTACCGGAGTTCCCGAGTGTTGCCTTGGCGGATGTGCACACTGCCAGCGCGAACAAGGAGGAGATCATCGTCGTGAAGAAGATGACGATAGATGAGAAAATCCAGTTCCTGCGCGAGGTCATGCAGATGGCGAAGGACCGCGGCGTGGACGTCTATTGGTTCACTTGGAACGCGTTTATTGGTCCGCTGGAAGGCAAAGATGGAATCACGAGTGACAAGACGGCCCCTCGCACGATCGAGTATTACCGCGCTGCGGTGCGGGAGACCATCAAGACCTATCCGCTGCTGGCTGGCATGGGCATCACCGCCGGCGAAGTCATGCCGGAAAACGAATTCAAGGAAGTCTCCAAGGAACAATGGCTCTGGCAAACCTACGGCGAGGGTATTCGGGATGGCTTGAAGGACACTCCCGACCGAAAGTTCCGGCTCATTCATCGCTTCCACATGGCCGGCTTGAGCGAAATTCAAACCGAGTTTGCTGAACTTCCGTGTCCGCTCGACCTCAGTTACAAATACGCGATCGCCCACATGTATTCCGTGCCCAACCCCAGCATGATCAAGCCGGTGCTGCCCTTGCTCAGTCCCAAACTCCGCAGTTGGCTTACGATCCGCAATGACGACATTCACAGCTTCCGTTGGGCCGACGTGGACTACGCCCGCGCCTTCATCAAGGCCATCCCGGGCGAGGACAAGATCGCCGGCTTCTATATGGGCCCCGACGGTTATCACTGGGGGCGGGATTTCATCACCAAGAACCCCGATGGCCCGCGCCAGACCGTCATGCAAAAACAATGGCTGTCCTTTGCCCTGTGGGGTCGCCTCGCCTATGAACCCGACCTGCCCGCGGCGACTTTCGAGCGTCTCACCGCCGCACGTTTCCCTGGCTCTGATACTGCCCGACTCACCGCCGCGTGGGCGGATGCTTCAAAGACGTTTCCCTACATTACGCGTTTCTTTTGGGGCGATATTGACGTCAAGTGGTTTCCCGAAGCCTGTCGGAGGAGAGACGGCTTCCACACAGTGCGCAATTTCGTCGAAGGCGGCACGATGCCCGGGGCCGGCGTGCTAAACATCATCCAGTGGCGCACGGGCCTGCTGGCAAAGCAGATGCCGCAAGGCGTGACGCCGCTGGAGATCGCCGCGACTCTGGATGCCAACGCCACTAGGGCGCTTCAAGCGTTGCCCGGGCTTCGGGGCGCCACCATCACGCCTGCTGCCAGCGCCAAGGAATACACCGCCACACTCGGCGACATCGAAGCCATGTCGCATCTCGGGCGTTATTACGCGTCGAAGATTCGCGGTGCCTGCGACCTCGCGCTCTTCGACAAATCAGGCGACACCAAACAACAGACTTCCGCCGTGCAGCATCTCGAAGCGGCCCTGGACCACTGGAAAAATTACGTCGCCGCCTACACTCGCCAATATGTTCAGCCCGTCCTCTTCAACCGCGCCGGCTTGGTGGACCTTCCCAAGCAAACCGAAGACGTCGCCGCCGACGTGCAGATGGCACGCGACTGGAAGCCCGGCTCCATTGATGAAGTCCAGATCAAGCGCTCCGGCACGGAGGCTGGGTTCAAGAAGTGAGTTGAGACACCCGTATATTATTCAGCACTATGAAAAAGACCACCACCTTACTTTGCGCGCTGCTGTGCGGCCTGTCCGCGTCAGCCTTCGCGGCCCAAACCCTCACGCTCTCTCTCGACGCGGCTTCTGCCGGCCCGGGAAAGTTTGCAGCCGAGGAAATCCGCCGTGAAGCCGCAGCCAAAGGCATGACTTTGGGCGATGACGCAAAGGCGACGCGAATTTCCATTACCGTTGAACAGGGCGGCAACGCCGCTGCGCAGAGCTATGGCATTCGCGTGCAGAACGAGGGCGGGCGTCGCGCCATCACGGTGCGCGGGGCCGATGCGGCCGGCGCGATGTATGGCGGGCTGGACATTGCGGAGGCGATTCGCACGGGCACGCTCGACGCGCTGAAGGATGCCGACCAGAAACCCCACATCGCGAAACGCGGCATCAAGTTCAACATCCCGCTCGACCTGCGCACGCCAAGCTACACGGACACCTCCGATTCCGCCCAAGCAAACATCCCCGAGGTGTGGGAAAAGGATTTCTGGATCAACTACCTCGATTCCATGGCGCGCCATCGCTACAATGTGCTCTCGCTTTGGAGTCTTCACCCATTCCCATCACTGGTGAAAGTTCCTGAGTTTCCCGATGTCGCACTCAACGACGTTTGGCGCACCCGTGCCAAGCTGGATGATAACTTCAGTTTCTCTGGCGTCGGCTTTGTTCGGCCGGAAATGCTCGCCAACCACGAGGTGGTGAAGCGCATGACGATTGACGAGAAGATTGAGTTCTGGCGCTGGGTCATGCAGCAGGCCGCCGACCGCGGCATTCAGATCTATATTTTCACATGGAACGTCTTCACCTTCGGTGCCGAGGGCAAGCACGGCATCACAGACGATCTAGGCAACGAGATCACGAAAAAGTATTTCCGCGCCACTGTGCGCGAGACGGTGAAGACCTACCCGTTGCTCGCCGGCATGGGCATTACCGCCGGCGAGGGTATGCCGCATAACATGGATTCCAAGGTCAAGGAAGCCTGGCTGTGGGACACCTACGGCGAGGGCGTGCGCGATGCGTTGAAGGATGATCCCAAGCGCAAGTTCAACATGATCCATCGCTTCCACTGGACGGCGCAAAGCGACATCCTCGACGCCTTCAAAGACTACCCGGGAACTTTTGATTTCAGTTTCAAATACTCGGTGGCGCACATGTATTCGATCACGAAACCGCCATTCATTCAGCCGCTGCTGGAAAATATCGCGCCCGGATTGAAAACCTGGCTCACCGTGCGCAATGACGACATCTACACTTTCCGCTTCGGCGATCCCGCCTACGCCCGCGAATACATCCTCAACATTCCCCCTGCTGAAAAAATCGCAGGATTTTACATGGGGCCGGATGGATATACCTGGGGCCGCGATTTCCTGGAGCGCAATCCTGATTCCGGCAAGCGCCCGCTGGTGATGGAGAAGCAATGGTATTCGTTCATGCTCTGGGGCCGGCTGGCCTACGATCCCTCGCTGCCGGATTCCCATTTCGAGAAAGTCCTCGCCGCCCGCCATCCCAAGGCTTCATCTCCGCATCTCTTCCGCGCTCTGCAAGGTGCGTCGCAGGTCATGCCGCTGGCCACGCGTTTTTTCTGGGGGGACATTGACCTCAAATGGTATCCCGAGGCCTGCCTGAGCCATCGGAGGAGCAAGGGCTTTTACACCGTGCGCCATTTCATGGAAGGCATCACCATGCCGGGCTCGGAGGTGCTGTGCATTCGCGACTGGCGCGCTCGCCTCACCGCCCGCCAGCAGATGACGGAAACCACACCGCTCGAAATCGCCGAAGCCCTCGACGGCGCGGCAGCGGAAACTTTCGCCGCGCTCGACCCGCTTCGCGAAGCGGCCAAGGGAGACTCCGAACTCCGGAAAAACGTCACCGACTGCGAAGCCCTAGCCTGGCTGGGCCGCTACTATGCGTCCAAGATTCGCGGCGCCTGTGCGCTGGCGCTGTTTGACGTGAACGGCGACAAGTTCGAACACGAGGCGGCTTTGCGCCATCTCGGTGACGCCCATGCTCACTGGAAGCGATATGCGGCCATTCGCGACGCCCATTATGTGCCGGCTCTCTACAACCGTGTCGGCTATGTGAATGTGACTGAGTTGACGGAAAAGGTCGCTGCCGACATCGAGATCGCCCGCCAGTGGAAGCCGGGCAGCCTCCAAGACGACGGCAAACGCTCCGGCTCCGAGAAAGGCTTCCGCCAATGAGACTGCAAATGAAAACCATGCCCTTCACCCGCATCGCCACTTCCGCTTGGATGCTTTTCGCGCTCCTTGGTTTCTCCGCACTTTCGTCGGCGGAAACCGTCGGGCTTTACTTTGATCCAAACACACCGCAGATCGCCTTTGCCGCTGGCGACATCAAAGCCGCCTTGGAAAAGCAAAAGCACACCGTCGAGACGCACAATCTCGCCGCGCTGGCAAAAGCCGGTGCTGGCAAGAAGATCGTCCTCGCAGTCGCCACTGACAACACGGTCGCTTCCGCGCTTTCAGCCCAAGGCGGCAAACCCGCGGCCAGTTTGGGCGAGCAAGCCTACGCCCTCCGAACGACGACCAAACCTGACATGAGCTATTGGGTGCTGGGTGGAGATGCCACGGGCGTGATGTATGGCGGATTGCAGATTGCTGAGAATATTTCTGTCAACGGATTGAGTGGCAGCTATGACAGTGAGGAATCACCCTTCTTGATGTATCGGGGCATGAAACTGAACCTGCCGCTGGATAAACGCATCCCCACCTACGTCGGCGGATGGAGTTCACATTCGGCGCGGGATGCCATCCCGGATGTCTGGGATATGACGTTTTGGAAGACGTTGATCGATCAGCAGGCGCGGAACCGCTACAATTTATTGTCAGTGTGGGTTCATCACCCTTTCCCGGCGCTTGTAAAAGTGGCGGATTATCCAAACGCTTCTTTGCCGAACATCCAGAGATATGACGGTTCGATCATCGAGCTGAATCACGAGCAACGCGTGAAGTTCTGGCGGGATGTGATGAAGTATGCGCATAGCCGGGGCATGAAGTTCTATCTCTTCAACTGGAACATCTACGTTGATTATGCGAGCACACAATATCCTGCCCTGACAAAAAGTCCGACGAACTCCACCACGATGGACTACACGTCCAAAAGCATGAGGGCACTTTTGGAGACCTATCCGGAGCTGGATGGATTTGGCATCACGACCGGAGATGGAATGGGCAGCAACAAGGAGGAAAACACGCAGTGGTCATGGGATGCCTACGGAAAGGCGGTCACGGAATATCTAAAGGAAAATCCGTCCCGACAGTTCAACCTGATTCATCGCGGCGTTAAAACTGAACCAGAGATCGTCAACACTTTCTACGCGCCGATCAAGTCCGTGACCAATGCCACCTTCGACTTTTCGTCGAAATATGCGATGGCGCACATGTACTCCACCCCCACGCCCAAATGGTCTTCGGATCCCAAAACCGTCAACCAGCTTGGCATGAAAACGTGGCTCACCTTTCGCAATGACGATTACTTCTATTTGAGCTGGGGAGATCCCAAGTTCGTCCGCGATTTCATGGACGGAATCCCGCTCAAGGAATCCGTGGTTGGCATGTATATTGGGATTGACGGGTATAATCCCAGCCGTGCCCGCCTTTTTAAAAATGAATCCCTGAATGGTCAGCTTGAAGTCGAGCGGCGCTGGTATATGGAAATGTTGTGGGGGCGGATTTCCTACAATCCCGCCATGAGTGACGATGTATTCAAGAATTTGCTGGCGACCCGCTATCCCACGGTTTCAGCCGGAGACCTTTTTAATGCGTGGACTCTGGCTTCGCGGTCATTGCCCAAGGTCACCGAACTCGTCATGAACGATTGGAAGTTGGATTTTCACTGGTATCCCGAAGGGTGCTGGAGCGATCCGGGCAGATGCACCGGTTTTAGAACCATTGATGACGGTGCTGGCGCAAAAGGTGGTTTTGCGGGTCAAGATGTTGCCAACGGGTCGTCTCTTTGCAATATCGCCGATTCGGCGGCGGGACTATGCAAAGGCAAGAAATCTTCGTACGAAGTTGCCGATGAAATGCAGGCGGATGCCAAGCGGGCGTTGTCTTTGATCAAGACCATGCAAAGCGGCGGGAATGCCGACCTGGAAGTCGCCATAAACAATGTCAAACAGATGGCGTATCTCAGCGCGTATTACGCGCACAAAATCCGCGGTGCGACATACAAGAAAGCTAAAAAGACCGAGTTGGCTCGCGAAGAAATGGCCAAGGCCTATTGCTGGTGGATGTCGTACAGCCGCTCCATGGAAGCGACATACAAACCAGATTCCTTCAGAAACTTGGCGATTGCTCCCGACTGGAAGTATGCCGACGCGCCGGTTTTGAGGGAATACACCGATTTGGGCGGCAAGGGAATACCTGATTGCAAGGGAACTCAATAACGCGACTGAGGTGAGCGCGGTGGCACCGAAGAAGGCTTCCGCAAATGAGACTGCCAATGAAAACCTTGCCCTTCGCCCGCATCGCCACCGCCGCCTGGATGCTCTTCGCGCTCCTCGGTTTCTCCGCCCTTTCGTCGGCGGAGACCGTGCGGCTTTACTTTGATCCAGCCACGCCGCAGATCGCCTTTGCGGCCAGCGACATCAAAGCCGCATTGGAAAAGCGAAAGCACACGGTCGAAATCCACGACCTCGCCGCGCTGGCCAAAGCCGGTGCCGGCAAGAAGATCGTCCTCGCAGTCGCTACAGACAAGACGGTCGCTTCCGCACTTTCAGCCCAAGGCGGCAAACCTGCTGGTGAGTTGGGCGCGCAAGCCTACGCCCTCCGAACGACGACCAAACCTGACATGAGCTATTGGGTGCTG
>CAZNOE010000001.1:23657-66286 GCA_964574525.1 uncultured Bifidobacteriaceae bacterium | reverse complement strand
TCTCGACCACTGGCTTAACTTTCACCGGTGGATATTTGAGCGGTGGCGGCTGGGTTCGAAGCCAGGCCAGGTTGAAAGTGTAATGTTCGCGACTGCTGATCAAGTGGATCAACCCGTTGGCGCCCTGGCAGGCTACCAGATAGCCACGAGGTTCCGCGTTACGAGCGCTCATTGCGAACAGCCCGCCATTGGAAGTTTCGACCGCCCGACCTGGCCCGTCGTCGCTGACGAGGCGCACGTTGGCCCAACTCTTACCGCCGTCGTCAGAAACGGCCGCAAACAAACCGCGCACCTCGCGCTGGCTGCCCGAAGAGTCCGTGATGATGATCCCCGGTCCCCGGGCCTGATCGTCCGCGAAAGACGCGAAAAAGAGAGGACCTTCCTTCAGCCGCAACAAGGCCAGACGTTGTCCGCCTTCAATGCCTGGAAAAATGCTCGCCTCCCGACTCCACGTCTTTCCCAAATCCTCAGAGTAACCCTGAGCCATTCTAAATTTTCGGGCGACGTGAGTTAAAGTTTTGCCCATGTCCTGATAAGTGGTCGTGACCTCTTTCCCTTCTACCTCTTCCTGCCGGACCAGTCCCACCAAACGGTCATCCGCCAACTGCGCAACGCCGGGATGATTGCCGACGATGTCGCCTTCACAACTGTTCCAGGTCAGGCCCTCGTCGTGGCTGATCCATAGTGTCGGAAAACCATCCGTGACAATTGCGATGGCGCCGTCATTCATGCGAAATACCCAGGGCCCTAGTTGGTGGCCGCCCCAGGTTTGCTTGGGGGGAACATGGTCGGGGAGAATGATTCGCGCTTTGGACCAGGTGGCCCCGCAATCCGTGGACTTCCGCAGCGCCACGGCCACGGTTCCGTAGCCGGGACCGACCGAAGCATCGGTGAAATGGTAGATCGTCTTGTCTCCGTCGGTCCAAAGTGCCTGAACCGTGTCGTTGCGATCAGGTTGGTCCAGGAATAACGAGGCTGGCTCCCACTCCTCCTGCCCCCAGCGCAGCCGGCTCGCGGCTTTGGCCATTTCGCGTTCGGTTTCGGTAACGCACGTGAACCACGAAGCCAACAAGTCGCCGTTCGGACATTCAGTGATGGCAGGACTGTGATTATGGTTTGGGAACAGCGGCCCGCTCGCTTCGCGCGGAATGTTGACGAACCGGCGAGGTCCCTTGAAGTAGGGCTTGGACGGGTCCGGCCCTTTCATAATTTACGCTCGATCACGCTGAACCACATTCCGCTGATTCAGCGGAAGCGGAGGCGGGGACAGCGGCGGGGTGTGGGGCAACTCGCCAATCACCAACCGAAAGCCAATCAACCATTGCCGGTCATTCGGGAACGCGCCCAAACGATTCTCCGAACGCAGATAGTAATCTTTGGTGCCGTGACTGCCGCCACGGGTGACGCGAAAATCGCCATCTGCATAACCCACCGGATCCACCGCCGGACCTGCCTGGTAGGGGCCGTACCAGTCGTGACACCACTCCTCGACATTGCCATGCACATCGAAAAGTCCCCAGGCATTGGGCGGCGTTCGCCCAACGAAAAGCTGTGTGCGGGGTTTGTCCCCGCTCATGGGCTTCTTCTGAAATTCCGGCGGCAGAAAATCGCCGGTATGAAAGTGCGAAGCGGTTCCGGCGCGGCAGGCATATTCCCATTCAGCCTCCGTCGGCAGCCGGTATGTCAGACCTTCCAGGTCCGAAAGCCACCGACAGTAAGCCTGGGCATCATACCAACTCACAAAGATGACCGCCTCGTCGTCATCCATTGAAAGACCTTCCTTGCCCCGTAATCTCCGATGCTCCGGATCGAAAAGTTCATAACGTTTGTTGGTCACCTCATGGACGGCCATGTAAAACGGCTTCGTGATTTTAACTTTGTGGACCGGTTTCTCGTCATAGTCGCCCTCCGCCAGAAAATCAAAGCGCCCACCGCGCTCGCCGCCCCCGATGAGCGGGAGCAGTTCGGGTTGCAATCGTCCCGACCGCCCCATCTGAAAGCTCCCGGGTTCGATGCGAACAAACTTCATGCCGAGCGAGTTTGTGAAAGTGCTCGCGTGTCCCGCGCCGGCCGAGCTCAATACAAATGCACAGGTCAAGGCGGCGAAACCCACAACGTGAGGCCACGCCGTGGCAGGCCACTTTGCGTGCAGTCCATGTCTTGAGGAGTTTTCCATTATTAATAGTGAGAGGAGATTAGCCTCGTGCTTAACGCTTTTTCACGTCGTAACAGAAGACCAGTTCCTGATCGCGCAGGTACAGCCGTCCATTTGAAATGACCGGGTGCGTCCAAACCTTGCCTTTGGGACTGCGCTGTTTGGTTTGAGGATCGAGCTTGAACCGGCCATGCTCCTTCCAACCGGCGGTGGTCGCTTCAATCAGCACGACCGTGCCGCTGGTTTCTTCGAGGCAGTAGAACATTCCGTCGGCGTAGGCAATGGCGCCTTTGCCAAGTTTTTCCTTGTTATCATTCCAGACCTCCTCCCCGGTCTTGAAGTTTTGGCAAATCCATCCCGAGCCGTCGGAGTGGCCATACACATGGTCGCCAACGAGAATCACGCCGCCGTGGTGGTTTTTCATGACCTTGTTCTCGTAACCATCACTCACCGCGTTGTCGCTGCCGATCTTGACGAGTTTGCAACCCACACCGTAACCGGAAGTCACATACACCTGGCCATCGTGATAAATCGGAGTGGGGATCACAGCGGTTTTGCCCGGCCATGGAGACTGCCATAAGACCTTTCCATCCGCGGAAGAGATTCCCACGACGTGTTGCATTGTAAGTTGGATGTACTGCCTTGTTTTGTTCACCTCCGCTACGATCGGTGAAGTGTATTGTGCCCCGTCCGTAAACTCCTTGGATTGCCAGATCAGCTTGCCGGTCAACTTGTCGAGGGCCACGATGGCACCTTGAGATTCGCCCGGCGTGCAAATGACTTTGGTTCCGTCCACCAGGGGCGATTCAGCGTATCCCCAATTGGGCAACTTGCCGCCGAAGTCACTCATCGCGGCTTTCCAAAGTTGACGGCCGTCTTTCGCCGCGGCGCAAATCAGCGCACCCTTCCCGCCCAGTGCATAAACCCGGTCACCGTCCACAGTGGGAGTGCCGCGTGGTCCATCGCCCCGATCGTTCCCCATCATCGGGCCGATTTCTGACGTCCACAATTCCTTGCCCGTAGCCGCATCCAGCGCAATCAAGTATTCGGTCTGCGCCCGCGCCCCCATCGTATAAAGTTTCCCATCAGCCAGGGAGAATCCGGCATACCCCAGCCCGGCCTGTTCATAAAGCCAAAGTCGCTTCGGTCCTGTTGCGGGCCATTCCTTGAGCAAACCGGTTTCCTTCGACACGTCGGTGCGATCGGGGCCCCGCCATTGGGGCCAGTCAAACGCTGCAGCCTGAGTCGAGTTGAGGCTCGACAAGGTCAAAGTGAATCCGAGAACGAGAATCACGATTTGCTTTTGCATAATCCAGTTGTCTTGTTCTTCAGTACGCTGTTTTTTGCCACCGCCCGGGCTTACGGTTTCATTTCAAAATGGTCAATATCCACCGAACCGTTGCTCATCAAGAAGAAGATCGAAGTCGCCTCGGTAAAAGGCTTTTCGTAGCAAACGCCGGCTTCACTTTGGGGCACTTCCGTCACGGCCTCTGCACCGTTTAAACCGTAGAAGGCGCGCATCCGCCGGGTTTTTTCATTCCAGACCAGCTTCACTTTGGCGGACGTGGGTGGCTTCGTGAGTGCAATCCCCGCAGGCGCGGCGCCTTTTGTGCGCGGGCGCGGATCGGTGGAAACCGGGTCCTTGTCATCCGCTCCGATCGTAATGCCGTTTTCTTTAATGGTAAAAGAGAAGGTCCGTGCGCGCGCATCCCAGATGCGGATGGCCAGGCCTTCGGACACATTCGGTCCGGGGTGATAGAACCGGATGTTGTTGAACGACACCGTGGCTTCGTACGAACCGGCGCCGAGTATGCGGTTGATGCCGTTGTTATGCGTCAGCGATTCGATCGTGTACTGGCCCTTGCCATTGAAGCCTCCGTTGTACCCCTTGTACGAGGCCCAGCCTTCCGCATCGAATTTCTTCGGGCCGGCGAACGTTTCCACCACGGGCTTGACCCGGACCGGAGGATACCGCTCCGGCGGAGGCGGAGTCGTGAGCCATTTAAGATCAAATGCAAAGTGCGAACGGCTGGTGATCAGGTGAATCACATCATCATAGCCCTGGCAACCGGCCATGTATCCGCGATACTCCGAATTGCGCTCGCTCATGATGACGAGACCGCCGCCGGTGGTTTCGATGGGCTGGCCCGGACCGTCATCGCTGATCAAACGTTTGTGCGGCCAAGTTTTGCCCTCATCAAAGGAAAGTGCTCCGTAAACGCCGCGGACCTCGCGTTGCTTGCCCGAGGCATCCGTGATCTTGATTCCCAAATCGGCAAACCCGGCCAGAAACAATGGTCCTTCCCGCAGACGCATCAACACCAACCGTTGCGCGCCGCCCACTCCCGGGAATTCGCTGTCGTGGTAGGTGAAAGTCTTTCCCCCGTCGCTGGAAATGGAGATCGGCATCGGATTTTCATCCGTGCGGCCCATGCCGAAGAGCCGGCCGTCCTTGAGTTCCACCAGGCCCGCGTGAATGCCTTTGATGCGACCGCCCGGGTCGTTCCAGGTCAGACCTTCGTCGCGGCTGATGTAGAGATGGCTTCCGCCGCCGTCACTGACGAGGGCGATAGCACCGTCGCGCAGGCGGATGACCGGTTCGCTCGGCATGTTTGCCGAGCGCTGGTACTCGGGCCGAATAATGCGTGCGGCCGACCACGTTGCGCCGCTGTCCCGCGAGGTCCGCATGACGAGTGCGTTGTAATAATGACCGCCAGCGTACGCCACTCCCGTAAAATGATAGAGGGTGCCGCGACCATCGTTCCAGAGCGAGGGTGCATGGTCGTTCCGATCCGGTACGTCCCAGAACGGCGAAGCGGGCTCCCAATCATCAGCGCCCCAACGCAAGCGGCTGGCAACCTGTGCCAGTTCACGGTCCGTCTCCGAAACGCAGGTGTACCAGATCGCGAGCAGGTCACCATTGGGACACGCGACAATCGCCGGATCATGGTTGTGCGCCGCGAACAGCGGACCATTCGCATCCACCGGCATTTTCACGAACGACCGGACGCCATGGAAGTAAGGTTTGCCCAGGTCAGGTCCGACGGACACTTTGGCGGGATCGCGCTGAACCACTTTTTGCTGGTTCAATGGAAGTGGCGGCGGCGGGGAGGGCTTGGTTTTGGGAAGCTCCCCGAGCACCACGCGGAAGCCGATCAATGGGTGACGATCTTCGGGCAGAGTACCCAGCCGATTCGCAGACCGCAGATAGTAAATGTCCGTTCCGACACTGCCTCCCCGCGTGACACGAAAATCTCCGCTGGCAAAACCCACAGGATCCACTTGAGAGCCGGAGCGATAAGGTCCATACCAGTCGAGACACCATTCCTCGACGTTGCCGTGCATGTCATAGAGTCCCCAGGCGTTGGGCGGCGTGCGGCCAACCGTCACCGCCTTGCTGGTTGATTTCACCTGTTGCCGAAACGCCTCCGGCAGATCGTCGCCCGTGTGGAAATGCGTCGCGCTTTCGGCACGGCAGGCGTATTCCCACTCCGCTTCGGTGGGCAGGCGGTAAGGGAGACCTTCCTTTTCCGAAAGCCAGCGGCAAAAGGCCTCTGCGCGATACCAGTCCACGTACACCACCGCCTCGTTATTCTCCTTGGAGTAACCTTCCTTGCCCCGGAGCTGCTTGTGCTCCGGGTCGAACAGCTCGTATTTCTCATTGGTCACCTCGAAGACGCCCATGTAAAACGGCTTCGTGATCCTCACCTTGTGCGCCGGTTTCTCGTCGAAATCCCCATCACGAAACGCGTCAATCCGGCCGCGGCCGCGGAACATTGGCAGAATGTCAGAAGGCAGCGGGGTCTGCCCCTGGCCCATCTTGAAAGTGCCCGGCGCAATGCGGGCAAGCTTCATTCCGATCGAATTGGTAAACGTGGTCTCCGAGGGAATGGTGGACGCTCCTTGTGCGACGGCGGCCGCCAGGAGCAGCACCCAGACTGACGATGAACTCTTCATAGTTTTTGTACCCAACAGCGATCTTCCACGAATTGTAGCGTGACGTGCTGCAAATCTTTTCACGAAAACCGGCGGGGCGAGAATGGAAATTCAGCCATTTTATTTGCGAAAAACGATAACCCGAGATGCGGCTCGAACGGGATCAGTTGGAGGCGACCGCCGGCGGAGCCGCTTCGATCCATTTCAGGTTGAAAGCATAATGATTCCAACTTGAAAGGAGGTGAATGACGCCGTTTCGTGCCTGACAGACCGACAAATAACCCTTGGGCTCCGCACTCTCCGGACTGAGCTTGAAGGTGGACCGGCCGTTGGTGGTTTTCACTTCACGAGCCGGACCATCGTCAGTCACTAGGCGCACTTTCGCCCAGTTGCGGCCATCGTCATACGACAACGCTGCAAACAGCCCGCGACCCTCACGCAGCCGGCCGGAAGCATCGGTGAACTTGACGGGCGGCACCGGACGTCCCTCGTCCGTTTCGTTGGCGAACGAGACGGCCAACAATGGCCCTTCTTGCAAACGCAGCAACACCAGTCGCTGGCCGCCGCTGATCGGTTGGAACGTACCTGGCGTGTAAGTCCAGGTGCGACCCATGTCGGCGGAAATGCTTTGCGTTGCCGGCCGGTATTCCTGGGGATTGCTCCGGTTGGAACCCGGAAACTGGAAGGGAGAATCCTGGTCCCCCATCTCGTCGCCGCGACCGAACGCCAGCAATCGTCCGTCGCGCAATTGAGCCACGGCGGCGTGGATTCCGGCAATCGTACCGCCTGCATCCGCCCAGGTATTTCCGTTGTCCTTGCTGATATGGATGGCGGTGCCTCCGCTTCCGCTCGGGGTGGCATCGCACGGCAGCACCAGCCAGCCTTCACGGGTCCGGAAGACGGACTGAACCACTTGATGCCGGGAGCGATGTTCCGGGAGGATCAAACGCGTTTTGGACCAGGTGACGCCGTTGTCCACGGAAGTCCGCATGATCACAGCCAGCGGCCCCCATGTGCCCGCGGTGGATAGTCCGTTGAAATGATAAAGCGTTCTTTCGCCGTCATACCACAGCGCCGGGCCGGTGTCGTTGCGATCTGGAGCGTCCCAGAACGGCGAGGCGGTATCCCATTCGCGTTCGCCAAATCGCAACCGGCTGGCGGCCACGCCCATCTCGCGGCCGGATTCCGTTTCGGTCGTAAACCAGAGGGCCAGGAGGTCTCCGTTCGGGCATTCCGCAATTGCCGTGTGGTGATTGTGCCAGCTGAAAAGGGGGCCGGTCGAGTCCGGCTCAATTTTCACGAACTGCTTGGGTCCCTCGAAGTACGGCCTGGCAGGATCAGGAGGCGTGAAGACGCCGGGGGGCACGTCCTGACGGACGTTTTGCTGATGCCGCACGGTCCCGGTCGCGGGCAAGGGAGACGTCCGCGGCATGTCACCGAGCGCAACGCGAAATCCGATGAACCAACTCTTGTCCTCGGGCAGTGCGCCCATCCGGTTGGCCGACCGCAAATAGTAGGGAGGCGTTCCATGGCTGCCACCTCGCGTGATTTTGAAATCGCCCTGCGCCGGACCGACCGGATCAACCTGTGGCCCGGCGGAATAAGCGCCGTACCAATCGTGACACCATTCCTCCACGTTGCCGTGCATGTCATAAAGCCCCCACCGATTGGGCGGCGTTTCCCCCACCCGGAGCGTCACCAGTTCCCGGCGGCCACCGCTGCGAGGCAGCACCGGATACCAACTGTGCCCCGGATTCTTAACGCATGCGGCGGGAAGCTCATCACCGGAGGAAAACGGCGTGACCGTGCCGCTGCGGCAGGCATATTCCCACTCCGCTTCCGTGGGCAGGCGATATGGCAATCCCTCGCGCTCGGCGAGCCAATCACAAAAAGCCCGGGCCTCATGCCAGCTCACGTAAATGGCGGCTTCATTGTTATCAACGGAGAACCCGTTTTTGCCCCGTAGATGCGCGTGCAATCGGTCGAACCGTTCATACTGTTCGTTCGTCACTTCAAAAATGCCGAGATAAAAGGGCTGACTGATGGTCGCTTCATGCACCGGACGTTCATCAAAATCATCATTGGGAGGAAACTGGGATCTGCCCCGACGCTCGTCCCAGCCGGCGATTGACACGGGCAGGGGCTGCTCTTCACCCATCATGAAGCGACCGGGCTCAAGACGGACGAATCTCATGCCGATCGAATTGGTGTAACTCTTCCCAGTCGGAAATGCTGCCGCCGAAAGGGCGAGCACCATTCCCGGGAATATGGCCAACAGGATTCTCTTCGCGTTCATAATTGGTTAAGATGGTTCTAATCGTGGGCCGGGAATCAATGTGATTTTGATTTGCTCAACTTCTGCCGTGCTTTCCAAAACGGAAATTCCAGGATGGCTTCCTCACCTGCGCGCGTGTACCAGCCGTAGCCGAGCCGCCGTTCCTTGTCTATCTCGGCCAGGCTGTGATGGATCACGCCGTCGTGACCGCAGAAAATAGGACGGCCCGTTTCCGGGTCATAAAACCTGGCCCACTGCGGCGGCGCCGTCGGATCGGGAACAACGACCACATCTCCGCCCTGACGTTCCAGCCGGATAGCCGGAAGTTCATTGCGCTTGTACCAGGCGACACCGGCTTCAATCGCTTCAATGGTCTCGGGCGATGGCTTCTCCAGGCTCATCAGGAAAGCAAGAATGGAAGCCGTCTCGCGTCCGCAAATGCCGGGAGCTTCGTAGATCCTGCCTCGCCGTGGTGCGAGGGTTTTTGCATCATGATGTCCGCCCCAACCCGTGCGCTGGCCGCCGACCTTGATCTGGCAATCGAGCATGCATTTCAGCCCCTTCTCGTACGCTGCCTTGGCAAGCTTACGTCGCTTCGCATCCACGAAGGAGAATTCCGGTCGTCGCTCAATGTTCCGAAGCAGGCGCATGACACCGACCATCGCCCCGTCATTGAAAACGATGTGGTCGCCGTAATCGCCACAAAGCGGGTAACGCTGCGGCCAGCCGCCCGAGTCGTGCTGCGCCTTCAGGAGAAAATCAAGACCGCGGTTGAACGACGCTTCGAAACGCGGGTGACCGGTAGCGTGATAGGCACGCGCCAGAAATTCCATCTGGGTGAATGTGGCGCTGTTGTCAATCGTGGCCTCCCAATTCTTGGTGAACTTCTCGCCCTGATATCCGTGCGTGATCATGTCCGTGTTCTTGGGCCAGCCGCCGAGTTTGGACTGGTACGAAACGATGTTGTCCGCGTTTGCCGTCGCATCCCATGAAGCAAACCACGCGTCGGATTCTCTGGCGTAAGGGAACCAAACAAGCCGCAATCCATGAAATGTGTACCTCCGCCCCGGAGTGTAACCGGCGCGGGACGCGGAACGGCAGTGGCGTGCATGATAGCCCCATCCGCCGCCGCGCAGCACTCGTGGCGCGCCCGCCTTGTCGATCCAGGCGCTGCCATTGTTCGGCGCGCCTCGATAATCCGAATGATATTCGTCCAGGCACCACTCCCACACGTTGCCGCTCATGTCGTGCAAACCGAAGGCATTGGGTTTCCGCCCGCCAACCGGCGCGGTCCCAAAATCTGGATCAGGCTCGGACGGTCCACTGCCGCAGTACCACATGTAGTCGGTGCGATTGCCGGGCAGTTTTCCCGCGTCGCCGTTTTCACAGGCATCCGCAATGTTGAGTGAATCGCCGAAATAATAGCGCTCCGTGCTGCCGGCGCGACAGGCGTATTCCCACTCCGCTTCGCTCGGCAGGCGGAACAAACCCTGGCCAAGCCGGTTCAACGCAGCAACAAATGCCTGACAGTCGTCCCACGAAACATAGAAAACAGGGTAGTCGTCGCCCATGCCATAAACTTTCGCCGGGTTGTTGCTCATCACGCTTTGCCATTGAGCCTGCGTAACCTCGAATTTTCCGATGTAGAAATCGTATGGGAGCGCCACGCTATGAACCGGCCCTTCATCGTCTGATCGTCCCCGCTCTGATTTGGGAGAACCCATGCGAAACCTGCCTGCCAGGATTCGCACCATTTGCAATTCGACTGCTCCGGGCAAATTCACGGCCACCGTCGTCCCCGCCGCTGTGTCCACAGCAATCACGTTGGCCTTGATTCGTGGCAGTCCGACTTCGACTTCATCAATCATGGGATTCCAAACGATGTGCTTTTTGTCGCCATTGACCACGCCTTTGGAAACATCACCTGACAAAGCCGCTTTCGTCGGGATCAAATTCCAGGTCTGTCCGTCGTCCTTCGAGAAGACCACATGCACCTCCATGGAGTTGCCCCCAGCGGAGAGATCATAGAGTACGTCCACCAATCGTGAACCATCATTCCACTGCTGGGTGAGCACATTGCTGACCAACGGCGCTGCGGAGAGTTGCGAAATCGTCAGCCAAACAAAAATGAAAGGCGCAGCCAGCCCATAAAGACGGCTATTCCAAGTCATAATATCCCTCTCTGCCGGTGGTGAATTCATTGCCCAAGATCGGAATCACTCGCGGGTGTTATTTGGCGCGCCCTTCCTGGATCACCACGGCGTCTTTGTCGCGAACCGTGATCTCGGCCAGACGTTGCTTCATTTTGGCCAGCAGTTCGGGTTTCTCGGCGGCCAAATTCTTTGTCTCGCTGAGATCCGCTGCCAGGTCGAACAATTCCTCGGTCGCGCTCTTGCTCTCCCTGGCTTCGGTGACCACGAGCTTCCAATCGGCGTGGCGAACCATCCGGGCGTGGAAGTTCGCCGCGGCGGAGTACAAGGTGCGGGGCTGAATCGTTTTCCCCGGTTGGGCCAGCACGGGCCAGATGTTCATGCCGTCCCATTTCAAATCCTGCGCTGGCTTTACACCGGCCAGCTCGCAGAGCGTCGGCATCCAATCCACGACATGCAGCGGCGTTTGGATTTCGCATGGCTTGAGTTTGCCCGGCCAACTGGCGATGCCGGGCGTGCGGATGCCGCCTTCGTAAACCTGCATTTTTTGTCCGCGCAAGGGCTTGTTGTCGTTGCCGATTTGCACGCGCGCATACTCGCCGGGATAGGTACCGCCCTGATTGTCGCTGAGCGGGTGTGCGCCGTTGTCGCCAAAGAAAATCACCAGCGTGTTGTCGCGAACCTTTTTTCGATCCAGTTCGGCCAGCACTTGGCCGATCGCGTCGTCCATGTGCGAAGCGCACGCGGCCCTCAACCGTTGGCCGGGCTCGGCGAGGTGCGCGTTCATCTGCTGCCACTTTTCCGGTTCATCCATGGGAACATGGATCGCCGTGAAGGGGATGTACAGAAAGAACGGTTTGTCACCGCGTTGCTTCAACCACCCGACCGCCTCGCGCGCGATCAAGTCGGTGACGTGCCCTTCCTCTTCAATCAACTGGCCGTTGCGATGCCACGTCCGGCTGTTCTGGCCAGCCTTGTAACGATGGTCGTACGCCCCACAGCCGCCCGCCAGCGAACCGTAGCTGTGGTCGAAGCCGAACTTTTGTGGTCCCTCCTTGGGTTTCGAACCGAGATGCCATTTGCCCGTCAGCGCGGTCTCGTAGCCGGCGGACTTCATCGCTGTTGCGAGCGTGACGGTGTCGAACGGCAAGGCGCGGGCGTTCTGGGCCGCCGTGACACCAAAGCGGCTGGCGTATCGGCCGGTCATCAGCGCCGCACGCGTCGGCGAACACATGGGATGAACGTAGTGCGATTCCAGACGCACACTCTCGGTCGCAAGGCGGCTCAGGTGCGGGAGCTTGTAGGTCGAACCATGCCAAGGAACGTCCGCCCAGCCCAGGTCATCGGCGAGGAAAATAACGATGTTCGGGCGCAGTGAGTCGGCGGCAAAGGTTGCGGTGCAACAGGCGCACAGGACTGCGACGACAATCAGGCGAAAACATTTCATGGCAGTTAAGCGCTGTAGTTTTTGTTGCGGGCATCCCTTCTTGACGCTCACCGGTTCAAGAGGTAGTTGCTCAGGAGCTTTACATTCTTCGCGAAAGTGCCTGAGGCGATGACGCGCTCGCCGGGCTGTACTTTTTTCTTTCCCGTGTTGTCAGCCTCCAACCAAGCACCACGCTCATCGAGGGCAGCGATGACCTCGCTGACTTTCTCAGCCAACTCGGTCTTTGACATCTCCGGCGGTTTGGTTTCAGTGATGGGGTTCAGGCTCTTGAGTTTTTCCGGACGGCGGATGTCTTCCGGCTTCGCCGCGAGAAGCTCGCGGTACTGCGCGGCGATTTTCTCGAGCGGCTCCGCGGGAGTTGCGAAGGTGTAACCGTGATGCAAGTTCTCGTCGCTATAAGTGATCGCGCGGACGCCCGGCGCTCCGGGTGAGATGTAAAGCCGCCGGTTGGTCTTGAGTTCATAAAACCGCGCCAGCACGCGCTTCCCGTCTTTCACATAGACGCAGCGATTCAAATAATCCAAGGCTCGCGGGATCGGCTCCAAGTATTTGGCCTTGCCCGTTTCGCGATAAAGTGCAAGCAACGCATACAAGACGCTTACCGACTCACGGCCCGAAATGGCGGGCGGCTCCATGCTTCGGGCCCAGTCCGGATGCATCTCGCGATTGTATTGCTGTGCCCATGCTGGCTGTGGATCCGGCATCTGTGCGAGCAGGAGAAAGACGCCGACCTTCTCCGCCGACGCCCGGTATTTCGGCTCGTTGTAAATCCGCGCTGCTTCGAGCATCGCATCCATCACATTGAGCATGCAATCGTCGTTGATGTTGTAGTACGAATAAACACGCATCAACATCCGCAGCACACTCTGCGTGATGTTGTTGTCCAGGTTCGTCATGTTGCGCCGTTTACCAACCTGCTTGTCGCTGGTTTCGTTGGGTAGATAATAATCGCGAACCCATTCTTCAGTACTCGAACAGCCACCGTCGGCGAGGAACCGATAGTTCTGGCGCTCGGCTGGGTTGAGTTCGGTTTCGCGTTCGTCCCAACCACCCGAGCACATCTGTCCCTTGAGAAGGCCATGAGCTGCCGACTGCGCGGCTTTCAGAAAGTAACGATCACCGGTTGCCTCCCATGCTTCGAGCAAAGCCATACCTACCGTTGGCGTTGCCCCCTGGGTTGTCTGCGGGCCGCTCCCAGAGATCTGCCATTCACCTTTCTTGCCGGATTCACCGGAACCGAGGTTCACGGTATATCTCCCGTGGTAACCGGCTTCATTGCCGACCTTGGTGACGTAAAACTCCGCGGCTTTTCGCAATGCCGCCAGCGCTTCTTGTTTCGTGGGCGCCGCAACTGCGAAGTGCTGACTCAACCCGATCAAGAGGAGAAAAATGACGATGGAATTCCCGATCTTTTGGCCCATTGGAATTTTCATAAACAGTTGAGAAGGATGCGTTGGCTGATTGTCGGGTCAGGCGGAAGTCGGGTCGGTCGGACACCGGAATCCCAAGATTTCCAGTGCTGTTCGCAGGCGCTCAATGTCCTCCCGAGCCATGGGCCGGAGCGGGCGACGGCATCGCGGGCTGGCAAATTTCCCCATGAGCCAGAGACACGTCTTCATCCGTTGGTGCGCACTACAACCCGGCTCTCCACAGCCATAAATGAGACGCGCCAGCGGGGACACCAGTTCCTGTGCTTTGCGAGCGCGAGGCGTGTCGCCATCGAGCGCAGAATGAACGAGTTCGACCATCAACTCGGGAACGAATCCGGCGAATCCTATGAGCGCCCCATCCGCGCCTTCAACCAATGTGGAATAAAGAAACTCATCGTGACAGGTGATGATTGTGACGTGGGGAGCCGCCGCTTTGAGTTTTTCGTAATCATGACGCCAACGCGAAAGATCGCGGGTGCCCATTTTGATTGAGACGACCTGTGGGATTTTCACCATCTCGAGCATCTCGGACAGGCTGTAGCCTGCTTTTGTCCAGGCGGGGTATTGATGGATCACGATCGGAATATCCGCGCCCGCCGATGTGGCGGCATCAGCAGGATCGCGTCTGCGCCCGCCTCCTTGGCCGCCCGCCCATGATCAATCGCGTCCAGGCTGCCTTCACACATGACCCCGAAAATCACTTTTACATTTCGACCGGTCTTGCGCACGGCACCCGCGACGACGCGGGTGACGGCAGCCCGCTCGGGTGGCCGCAGCGACATGATCTCGCCGGTGTGGCCGTTGCACGTCAGCCCGGTAATCCCTGGCACCTTGGCAAGCTCGGTGATGTAGCGATCAACCGCCTCGCCATCCACCGTTTCGTCTTTGCGGAAGGCACACAATGTGGCCGGGATGACGCCACCCCACGGATGTTTCTTCCAATGCAGATTTTCTTTCGATCCAGATGTTGAGTCCATTGACCCAGTGTAGCCTGCCACGTGTACAGCGAGGGATGGCAAAAGCGCCAAATCTCTTGATGAAAATGCCACCATTAAACGATCAGGTCGTGGATCACTTCGCCATGCACATCGGTGAGGCGACGGTCAATTCCGTTATGACGAAATGCCAGTTTGGTGTGATCAATGCCGAGTTGGTGGAGGATCGTTGCGTGCAGATCGTAGCAATACGTTGGATCGGTCGCGGCTTTGTAGGACCACTCGTCGCTTTCACCATATGAGAATCCGCCTTTGAACCCGCCACCCGCCACCCAACTCGTGAACGCAAATGGGTTGTGATCCCGGCCTTTGCTGCCCTGGCCGCACGGCATCCGGCCAAATTCCGTCGTCCAGATCACAATCGTGTCCTCCAACAGGCCCCGTGCTTTCAAATCCTTGACCAGTGCGGCGGCCGGTTGATCCATGCTGCGCGCCATGTCGAGATGATCCTTGGCGAGATCTTCGTGGCTGTCCCAGTTCCGGCGGGGATGACCATTGTCCGCACCGCTCCAAATCTGCACGAACCGGACGCCGCGTTCCAGCAACCGTCGCGCAACCAGACAGCGTGTGCCGAAATCTTCTGTGATTTTGTCGTCAAGACCGTAGAGCTTCCGGGTCGCGGCTGATTCGCTGGCAAGATTGAGTACTTCGGGCGCGCTTAGCTGGAGCTTGGCGGCCAGTTCGTACGAGGCGATGCGCGCGTCCAGTCGCGAATCACCGGCGCGGGATGCCAGATGCGCCTGGTTCAACTCTTTCAGTAATGCTTGCGTTTCCTTCTCGCTTTCTGATGTGACGAACTTTGCCGACGGTGGCGGGAACAAATCGTAGATCGGATTCGGTTTTCCGACTCGAATCATCGTGCCTTGATGTGCGGCAGGAAGAAAACCCGCGCCCCAGTTCGACGCGCCGTTTGGCGCGAGTCCGCGAACGTCGGCAGGTTGTCCGTCAGGCTGCCGAGGCCGTAGGAAATCCATGAACCCATCGCGGGAAATCCTGGCAGCACGAACCCTGTGTTCTGCATGAATGTCGCCGGGCCATGCACGTTGGACTTCGACACCATCGAGTGAATGAACGCGATGTCGTCCGCGCACGAGCCGATATGCGGCACAAGGTCGCTGATCCATTTGCCGCACTGGCCGTATTGCTTCCAGTCCCACGGACTTTTCATCACTGCACCCGGATCGCTTTGAAACAATTCCACCTTACCGCCGGGATCGAACTTCTCTCCGTGGCGTTTGATGAGTGCGGGCTTGTAATCAAACGTATCGCACTGGCTGGCGGCTCCGGACATGAACAACTGCACAACGCGCTTGGCCTTGGCGCGATGATGCAAACCGCCATTGAACTCGGGTTTCGGCTTCAGTGTCTCCGCAAGCAATCCCTGTTGCCCCAGCAAATGCGCCATAGCGATACCGCCCAAGCCGCCACCGAAACGCCAAAGAAACTCGCGGCGATCAACCAACCGCGTGTCTTCCGCGCCGAGTTGAACCGGCGCTTGTTGCGAGGAGCAGATGTGGCAGGTGGAATTGTTCATCAGTCAACAAACATGAATTCAGACGTATTGAAAATGAGCCGGCAGAGGCTGGCCATCCCATGCTTTTCCGCAAACGGAACGAGCTTCTTCATCTCTGTTTTTGTCGGCGGACGATTCAGCGTCAGCTCATAGACTTGTTCTATTTGCTTCTTCAGGTCGCCCGCACTGGCAACGCGCGCGGCCAGATGCTCGCTTTGGCGCAACACAAATGGGTTGTTCAGAATGGCCAGCGCCTGTAACGCGGTAACAGTTACACTTCTCTTCGGTGTCAGAATCGAAGCGTCGGGACAATCCAGCGACTCCATCAGCGGATCGGGAACGCTGCGCACGATGAATCGGTAGATGCTACGCCGGTTTCCAGCCGGGTTGTCCACATCGCATCGCGTATAATCATATACCGGCGAGTGGTCATCCTTGAAAAAGAAATGCTGCACCGAGGGCCCGCCCATGGCGAGGTCAAGCTTGCCGCTAACTTGGAGCATCGAGTCGTGGATGGTTTCAGCATCAAGACGTACGCGAGGCATCCGCCAAAGAAGACGGTTGTCCCCGTCACGTTTGGCGGACTCAGGGTTGACCGCGGAGCTTTGCCGATACACGGCGCTGGTGACGATCAGCCGATGCAGTTTCTTCAACGACTCGCCGTTGTCCACAAACCAAAAAGCCAGCCAGTCGAGCAACTCCGGATGCGTGGGCACCGCACCCATGTGACCAAAGTCATTCGGTGTCTCAACAATGCCACGACCGAAATGATGCAGCCAGACGCGGTTCACGATGGAACGGCGCGTCAAAAGGTTTTTGGGATCGGTAATCCACTTCGCGAGCGCAGCACGGCGCGCACCTTCGGTTGCATCGTCCGAAACATTGAACTGCGGCTCCGGGCCCGGAACACAGGAAACCCCGGCGGCGGACATCAAGTCGCCGGGCTTTTTCACGTCGCCTCGCGCCAGCAAATATACCGGACGCGGCGTTTTGGCGGGCATAAATGTGCCCTCCCGTTTGAAATCACTGGCGGCCGCATAAACTTTCTTTGGCGGCGGCAGCGCGGCGATATCGCCATCGATGCGGGTCAACTGATCCGAGACCAGCGCCAGTGCTTTGCGTGTGGCATCGTCCGTCAATCCTTCGACCAGTTGCTTGCGATTCGCGGCGAGCGATTGGACTTCGGCTTCCAGTTTTTCTTTTTCGCCAAGCGTTGCAACGGGGTGCGGATCGGGCAACTTGACGCGACTGTCAAAACCGTCCACAAGGAATCTTGTCGACCAGTTCTCCGCCTCGGTCGAATCCAGCGCGCTCACTCTTGCTCCGAGGGACGCGTTCGTTCCGCTCACAATAACCTGCAGTTCTGCAAGCGCGAAAACGTAATCAATCGAGGCCTCCCACAGGCGCGTGGCTGTGACGCGGGCGTAGCGCGCGCGTTTGTTTTTCGACGGAAACGAAACAGGTTGCCTGCCAGGATTCTTGAAGTCGGCAGCGGTGGGGTCGGCAAGAATTTCCGACGAAACGAAGTCCGCGTTTTCCGAAAGCTCCACGCGAAAGCGCACAGGAAACCCATAGCCATCCGGGGCTGGAAAATCAGCCGGACGCACGGGGACGAGCCGCACCTCGTCGAGCGGCAGCGATGAAGCCCAGCGCGACCACTCCGTCGAGTTTGTCGGGAAAAAGAACATCGGCGGCCAGTTGTTCCTCGACGAATCGCGAGTAGGGCTTGTCCTCGTTCAGCGCGCGGATCACGTAATCGCGATACGGCCAGGCGTTTGGTCGCGGCTTGTCCTTGTCGTAGCCGTGCGTCTCGCCGTAGTGAACCGTATCCAACCAATGCCGCGCCCAGCGTTCGCCGTAACGCGGCGAGGCGAGCAACCGGTCCACGAGTTTCTCGTAAGCCAGCTTGCTTCGATCACGGACAAAAGTTTCCACCTCCTCCGGCGCAGGCGGCAGGCCAGTCAGATCAAAACTCAGCCGGCGTATGAGTGTGCGCCGGTCAGCCTCCGGTGACGGCGACATTCCTTCCGCTTCAAGTTTCGCGAGGATGAAGCGATCAACCGGATTGCGCGGCCATTTTTGGTTTTTGATTTTCGGCAACGATGGGCGCGTCGCGGGCTTGAAACTCCACCAGTCGGATTTGTCGGTGTCCGCAGCGACGGCTGTGGACTCCGGCCAGATTGCACCTTGATCAATCCATGCGCGGAGCAGTCCAAGCTGTTGTGGCGTCAAACGCTCGCCTTTTTTGGGCATGACCAGATTTTTCTCCAACCCGGCAACGAGTCGGATCAACCGGCTCTCGGCGCTTTTGCCCGCGATGATGACTTGGCCGGACTCGCCGCCTTTCAGCGCGGCGGATTTTACATCCAAACGTAAATCACTTTCCTGCTTGTCCGGTCCGTGGCAGGTGTAGCAATGCTTCGAGAAGATCGGCTGAATATCTCGAATGAATTGCACCTTTGCGTTGGCAGGTGGCGGGAGACGGGACGGATCTGCGTCGTCAGCAAACGCGGTTGCCGTCAAAATCGCGAAGGCTTGGAGTGACAACAAAGTCATCTTTGGGCCATGATTTCTTGGTTGCAACGGTTTCACATTCTTTGGTTCTGCGTTAAAACTGGCGAGACCGGGGGACAATGTCCACACCTGACGAAATCGTATTCATCCATGTTCATGCGCGATTGGATTTTCCCGCCTTGAAACATTCGATTAAATAACGCTACCCACGTCTTTCGATCCAGATGTTGAGTCCATGTGAACCAGTGTAGCCAGCCAGGCGAGCAGGCAGGGATGGCAAAAACGCCAAATCTCTTGATGAAAGTGCCAGCCAGGCCTGCGGCTTGTGCCGAAACTGCAGAAACCTATTTGACCTCACCGAATCGCTTTCACAGAAGGGCTTTGGAGGCGCGTTTTGGAACCGGTGCGAGTTGCATGCGCGCCGATGTGGTCGATTCAACCTTGACCCACACAATCAAATCCCGGCCTTCCAACGAATCGCGCTGGCCGAAGGGGAAGTCCTTGCCCCGCGGCACCTCCTGACCGTTCGCCTTGAGCGTGACTTCGGCGTCGCCCCAGTTATGGAAGACGAGGCAGGGATTCACGACCGGCCGGTAGGGGTTGCCGTCCAGTTCGATATCCGTGACAGACGGTTGCCCGGGCCGTTTGCATTCCAGAACATACGCCCGTTGCGTGGGATCATATCCCTCGCTGCTGCAACCTCCCCGCCCCACCTTGAGTTCCGGCGCGTAAAGCCACGACTTGGCCAGCTTGGCCAGCCTGGCCGCAGGTTGGTCAGTCAAGCCCATGATGAACCGGCCCTCCACGAAATCCTCGCGACGTTCATCGGTGGTTCAGGCGAGGTGACCGCCGAGCTGGTGACGCAGTCCGGAACCACCGGATAATGGCCGTCGGAAGGGTACTGCGAAACCGGCCAGTGGTTCCAGGTGGGAAACTTGGAATACTCCGGACGGAGCCCTATTGTTCCGCCGCCGTAGGGGATGATGCGGGTGCCCGGCTCGTAGGTGTAGAAGGGGTTGCTGCGCGACTTGAAGTTCACGATGCAGATGTTGGCGTCGGGCAGGGCATAGTCGAAGGGCGCACCGACACGGTCGTTGTTGGGCCAAGGGTTCCAACTGAAGCTGCGGGTGTCCCCCCGCAGGTTGGCCAAGGTCACCGCCTGCCCGTCGAGATTGTCCTCGACTCTTTCGCTCGGACTGTTGAGGGCCTCCGGTTCCGTGATGCTACATTCATCCGTGCCATGCACTTGAGAATAGCGAACGGCGACACCGTCCGGGGAAATGGAATATTACTCGTCAGCCCACAACGCTGTGCTGCTGATTCCATCCTTCCGGGCGAGCTTGTATTGCACGTCGCAGAGGGCGTAGCGCCAGTGCATGACCACGCGGGCATCATGATTCTCAATGACGCGGACGTGGGCGTAACGGCACTGCTTGTCAGACAAGTGCTCGCAACAACCGATGGTAACCCGGCCACCCTCTTCAGCGCTCTGGTCGCCAAACCGACGGGACGACTCCGAGGGCGTTCGTGCTCGAGCAAGCCGCCACGCCAGGCTCAAGGATAATGCGGTCGCAGATCGAGCGCCAGTCGTCGAAAGCCGCGGACCCGATGGAGCGTGATCATGTTCGTGTCATGCTGATTCCTTCCGCCTCGCGAAGTGCGGGCCAAGACTAACAGGTCTTCGCCAGAGATGGTTTGTGATGCGTAGCTGAACGATTCGAGAGGACTTTGGCTCATGGCGACGCATCCCGCCATCAGCCAGTTGAGCGCGTCCAAGCTGTACATCAGCATCAACACGCGTCGCTCGTTTCCCGGCGAACCGAAAAAACCATTCTGCCACATCACCCTGGCGTCTTGCATCGTGTCGGTTGGGATCGTCACCGTTGTCCAATAATACCCGGTCGCGGTGTCCCTCACGATCTGGAATTTGCACTGACCGCCAGGCATCGGATGGAATTGGCCAAACCGCAGTTTCAACGCCGCGCCGTCGTCCTCAAGGTCGCAAACCGCGGCCATGCCGGCGGTGGCCTCACCGTCCATGCGCACACGCAACAGCACGTGCAAACGGCCACCGACTTCGACCACGTTGCCTTCGAGCCAACCATCGGCGGGGATATGATTGGGGTAATCTTCCGGGAACCGGCCGCGGCTGAGGGTGGGCGGCGTGCCGGGGTAATCAACCGAATTGGATTTGCGCCAGGCGCGGGGGCCAAGCAGGTCGCGTTGCGTGTCACCCGCCACGACGAGGGAGGGCCATTGGTTTCGCGGACGCGATTCTTCAAAGGCGCGATAGATAAACCCGTTCTTCTTCGCTACGCTTGTGCTGCCGCCGACATAAGCGCCTTTGACCACGACGACCGGCTCGGTCCAGCTTTGACCGTGATCTGCCGAGCGCGCCACCAGGATATCGCGGCTGCGCACGTGATTGCCAATCATGTAAACGCCTCCGCCGACCTCAAACAGCGAGCCCCACATGATGAGGTTGGACGCCCGCTGCAACCAACTCCGACCGCCGTCGTCACTGGTCATGATCCGGCACTGCGGTGTCTTCCCATCGGATTCCTCCTTCCTGAACTGCTCGAAACTGGCGACCAGGCGGCCGTGGGTGTGGCTGAGGATCGAAGGTGAACCCATGAAAATTGTTTGCGGGTCGGGTGACTGCGCAAGAATCTGGTAATTCTGCGCCAACGGCTTTGCCCATTGCTGCTCGTGGCCTCGACCAGATTCCGACACGAGACGATCGTGTCCGGGAACCCGGACGCAGGAGACCGCTGGCAGCAAGCTTAGTGTGGCCAAACTTTTCAATGCCTCGCGACGTTTCATTCAATGGGAACAGTCATCCCCGCTACCTTTTCAATCGGTAGTATCCGGAATTGGACCCAACCGGGCGCGTTGCCGGGCTGAGGTCCGGCAGGTTGGTCCAGCCAAGCGGATTCGTCAGAGTGGAATTCTCCTGCAAGGTGTAGTCATCAACATTCCACTGCAGGACAACGTTGGTGCCGCTGTGCGTGATGGTCAGGCGCGGATACAACTGACCGGACCATTGCACAATGTAAGCTGGCGTCAGCCCGCTGCCGGCCCGGTCAATGAACATGTCGGTTGCCTTGGCGCCGACGCCGTTGGGATACATGCCGGCGTTAAGCGTCAGCGCGCCGGTCGGCGGCATCTGCAATTGGAAGCCCGGTTTGGTTTCGACGATGACGCCGGCCAGCGTCACATTGCCGGGCCGATTGGTGGACGTTCCAGCGGTGAATACGAGACCGGTCAAGACCAAGCGATTCTGCGCGGTGTTGGCCGCGGCCGCCGTGAGGTCATAGAGCGGCGACGCAAGGGCGGACAAGCGAATATCTCCATTCTTGGCCACTCCGTCCGCCCGATAGGCAGCGACATTGATCCCCCCGACCAGGATCGCCTCGGCGTTGATGTTCACATCTCCGGCGTCGTTGCCCATCAGATCGCGGTCGCTGTTATCAATCGTCGAAATCGAAACTTTGCCGCTAGCCGTGATGGTGAGGTGCCGTCCGCTGTTGTTGACATTCTCGACATGCAGATCAATGCCGCTAAGGCTCACGTCATGGACATCGTTGATCGTCAAGATTCGCGGGGTGGACACGATGTCCCAAAGTCCATTGATCCGGCCCGCGCCGGTAATATTGCCGCGGCCCATGCTCAAGATCGCGTGCCGGACACCGCTGCGACTTCGACGGGCGATATTGATGAAGGCGCCATTGTCCATCTGCAGGTTGCCCGAAAGAAACCTCAGCATCACCGTGTTGTCCGGCGGCTGGTCCTGACCGCCGGCCGGCGGGCGCGCGCTAATCGAAATCCCGCCCGTCGAGGTGATGCGTATGTTTGCGGCCATCGTATAAACCGCCGGGTCCGCGTCCGTGCCAGATCCGCTTAACGTGACTCCGTCTGCAGCATGTGGGTTCTGCACGCCATCCCATTGTTCGACCGTGGAAATCACGATGTTCGTGGCAGCAGAATGCACCAGAATGCGCAGCGCGCCAGTCGCCGTGTAAGTCCCATCGTTGGCGGTAACGGTCCAGGTGTTAAGGCCCGCATCTCCATTGGCTGGAGTTCCGGACAAGGAGCCATCCGGCGAAACACTCAACCACGACGGCCCGCCAGCCTTGGCGAAGGTCAACGGTTGACCGCAAGGGTCAGCGACGCTGCTCGCAAGCGTCTGACCGGCGATGGCGTAGTTGTTACTGGCCCAGGCATCTTCTTTTGCGACGGGATCCACGAAGAACTTCGGTTCGCCGCACACGTTGATCAGCAGCATGGCTGCATTCGAGGAAGACCCATCCGTTGCCGAGACGATCCACAAGTTCGTGAAAGTGTCGGAGCCATTCGGGGTTCCCGACAGAGCGCCGTCCGCGGCGACCGTCAGCCAGCCAGATCCGCTCTCCTTCGCGAAGGTCAGCGTATCTCCATCCGGGTCGTAAGTGACATTCGCGAGCGTGCCGGCGTAAGGCATGCCTTGCGATGCAGCCGCTTTGACGATCGGGCTTGCGGTGAAAATCGGCTTGGAGCCGACCTTGATCTTCAACGTGGCCAACGCGGAGCGCGATCCATCGGTAACCGAAACCAGCCACGTGTTGGTCCCGACATCAGCGAGAGTCGGCGTGCCGGAAAGCGTGCCGTCGAGCGCAACCAGAAGCCAGGCAGGCCCGGAGCCTTTGGCGTAAGCGAGCGGATTGCCGTCGGGATCGGTGGCCAGGCTGGCGATGGAGTTGCTGTAGGCAAGCCCAGCCAAAGCTGAACTGAGGACAATTGGGTTGGTCGTGAAACTGGGACCGGTGCTGGCCGGAGGCACGCCATCCCAATTGACGACGTGGCCGACCGGCGGATTTTGCGACGAAGCGTTGATGAACAAATCGTCTGGTGGCGTTCCCAAGTTGGGTACGCCGGCACGAAAAGAAATGAGGCCGTTGCCCGGCAGTGCCAGCGAGTAGCCGCCGTTGAGTTGGACGACCACACCGTAGAGCCGGACGATGCTGGTGAGATTTGGCCCGAGGCCGGCCAGTCGCAGGCTGCCATTGAGGACAAGCCGGTTCGTAAACGCGTTGGCGGCACTGGTCGTATCGTACCCGGCATTGGCGTCGAGCGCACGCAGGTCAACGTACCCGTTCGCGGCCTGGCCGTCCGCGCGGAAGGCGCGCGTGTCGAGGTTGTTGACTTGCACTTGTTCGCCGAAGACCACGATGTTGCCGGCGGCGTTTCCACCAGTGCTGAGGTCGCTGGTGTCGAGCTTGCCTTGAATCGCAACCTTCCCGCGAGCGACGATACTGATCCCGGAGAGAGCATCCGCGGAATTCTCGGTGTGAAGATCCGAGTCCAGCAGGTTGACGTCACGGACGTTCGTGATTGAAATGTTCCGAGGCTTCTGAGCGCGGTTGTTGCCGGGTCCGCGCAGGCCGACGATGCGCCCCGATCCCGTCATGTCGCCGCCGTTCAAGTCGAGCAGGAAATCGCGCTGGCCGCTCCGGGTTGGCCGGGTGACATCAATGATCGCTCCCGCATCCATCTGCAGGTTGCCCCCGGCAAAGAAGAATCGGATCGTCGTGTCTTCGCTGGTGTTGCTGGCCGCCAAGTCCGAGCTGAGTCGCACTACGCCGTTGGCGGTGATGGTCATGCCGGCGGGCAGAGCATAGACGTACGGGTTCGCCGGTGTTCCCGCGCCGGTCAACGTCACGCCATCCACTGCGTGCGGGTTCTCAAGTCCGTTCCAGTTTTCAGCGGAATCCACGACGACCGGTCCGGGTTGTCCAAATTGCAGCGCGTACAATTTGGTACGGGTCATCTCGAGCTTGAGGCGCACGGTGCTGCCAGCGAGGTTGGACAATGATGAACTGCCATGCCAGGTGACGATATGGTTGATGGAGTCAGTTGTGATCGGGTCGCAATCGGCCAGATCGTAGCCTGGCAGCGGTGCGCCCAATTCGTTCAGCAGAGCCACGCGGGTGACGCCGTTGCGCGCGTCGAGGTTCAGTGTGAGGAAGCTGCCGGCGAAAACCAGCGGTCGCGTTCTGGCGACTCCGGTGGTGTTGGTCGTGTCGAGTGAGACAAATCCATCCAGGCGTTGCACCAGGCGGCCGTTGCGTTTTTGTGCGCCATTGCCGTGCGGGCCGGAGTTAAATTCTGCGTATTGCCAGATGACATTTCCACGGCGAATCAGCCCTTGCTGACAAAGCCCCTCGACCATCGTCACTCCGCCGACGTTCAGGCCGGTCGGCAAATACATGCCCAGTGGCGCCAAGCCGCTCCAATTGACGCCGTCGCGGCTGATGGCCAACTCGGTTTGCCGCACCTGGGTGGCAGTGGTGAAGCGCCAAAGAAATGCAAAGTAGGCGTCCGGCGCCCACTCGTATTTGATCGTCCGCGTTCGATACACTTCCCCATAAGTGTTAACGCCAAACACAATCGGGCCTTCACAGGTGACGGCCGGGGAGGCCCAGCCCGCGAAACCCGGAGAAGGCATCGGCTGGAACGGCCAGGGCTTGCTGACCGCTCGAGTTGTAAACCCCACGCCCAGTCGCCCGGCGGCTGTCGCGCAACCCGCGGTGTTCATGTTCGGGTCGCGCTTGATGAAAAACTGGTAACGCCCGTTCTGGTCGTCAAAAAAAGTTTCCGCGCCGCCGCCACTGACCAACGGCAACATGATGGTTTCGTTGCGAGACCAATGAATCAAATCGGGCGAGGTATAAAGATGAATGCCTGAGTTGGCCACCCAGGCGGATATTTTGAAGCGCTCGTCCGTCGGGATGTTTGGATTGCGATCCTTGAACGCTCGGGCCCACATCGGGGTCCAATCGAGGATGTAGTTGTTGTTCGACGAGCCTGCGTAATTGATCACGCCCAGATTCGGCGCGCTGAAGTTCGTGCCGTCACCGGATTCCCACAAACTGGTCAGTCCAAGGTCCGACTCGTAGCTGTCGGGTGTCACCAGCCACACGTCGCCAGCGTGATCCACGGCGCTGTTGTCGCCGCTGAAAATCTGGCTCATGACATCCACCCGCGGCGTGTTGACCGTCCAGCGAACGTTGTTCGTGACATCGAGCAGCGCTCCGTCAATGAACAGGTGCCGCCGCGCGCCGAGCTGCACTGTTCCCGTTGGCGCGCCCGTCCCGAATAAGAGCGGCGGACCGGTGACGACGGCGAGCGGCGGCGGGTTGGAGCCATAGTTTCGTGAGAAGCTGCCGGGCAGGGCGAAGTTGCCCTGGTAGCGGACGAGGGAAGAAATTCGCAACTCATCCAGGTATCCGTCCAAGTCAGAAAGTCCATGCCGATCCTCACCCAGAGACAGATTGAATCGGTTCTGGCGGAACAACTCGTAGTTCAGCGTATTGTCGAACACACCGTGGCTTGTCGCGAGGGAAGCTGGATAAACGGTTGGGGGCACCGGCTGCAGAGGAATGGCTGAGCGCGTACTCCCGTTTTGAAGTTGTCCATCGAGGTAAAGTTTCACCCGGTCTCCAGTCGCCGACAGCGTGAATGCGACGTGATGCCAACCGCCGTTGGTCAGGCTGCCGTTCTGAATGGGGCAGACCGCCGCCCAGCCGCCGTAGGCGTTAGTGAGGGAAAAATAACCAGCGCCTCCACACAGGTTGATTGCGAAGCCCGGGTCATATCCGTATCCGAGGTGCAAAACCGCAGCTTCGATTCCTGGAATCGCTGCCAGTTTCAGCCAGAACTCGCAGGTCCATTCCAGACCCGCCAACGCCGCGAGCAATTGCCCCGGTGTGATGGTCGGACCCCATAAGCCAGAAGGCCCGCCGTCTGCGCGGCCCATGAATCGAGGCACAACCGAGCCGTCCCACTCGGAGTAGTACGCGTGAAAGTCGGTTCCCGGCAGCAGGCGCAGACAGTTGCCATACCTGCCGGCGGTCAGTTGTCCCGCGCCCAGCAGCCGCAGATCGCTCTGGTTCGGGCTGGCATCCAACAACGGCGTGCAGGTGTAATTGGTTTCATCAAAGAGCCAGAGTGCTGCAATGTTCGTGTCGCGTGCTGTAGGAAGTTGAGCTAGGCATGAAACTTCCGCCATCGCCACGACCCACAAGCCCGAGCACGCAAAAAGAAACCGAACGTCGGCTAGCCAGCTATTCCGAGTTTTGTTTCGAACCACGACGCCAGACCTTGAGCATGGCGGGTCCGCAAACGGCCGGCGAGCTGATGGCTGATCTGGATCGCCTTGAAGGAGCCGGGTTGGAAGAACGTTGATCACGAACTGGTGAATCTTTGCGGTAAACTGTGGCTTTCGTCCAACGCAATTAGTCCAAGAACAGGAGACAACAAGTTGTCGATGTGTGGCGGAGCGTTCAGGCCGCCAAGCCAAGGGTTTCAAAGGTTCGGTTCATTTCTTGGCGCAGGTTGAGGTAATGTTGATCCAAGGGCGCGACGATTTTAGGTGGCCGTCCCAGCCGATGATTGACGCCCGCCAGCAGTGGTTTAATCACCTGCTCGCGCAAGAGCAGGTACGCGCAGAGCGTCCGCACGCCGCTGGGCTCGCTGAGATAACGCCGCGATTTGTCCCGGCGCTTGACCAGTTTCTTGCCGCGCAATTTGGCCAGATCGTAAGCCGCTTGTCGGACGGAATACTTCCTTTGACTCCACCCGCTGCGGGAGCGCACCGCCTGAGCCAGTTCTCCCAACGTGAAGCCCTCGGGTTGGGTGGCCAGTCCCACCACGGCGTCGACCGCGTGTCGGTTGCGGGCTTTATTCAAATCCATGCCCGCCAATCGTCGCGTGCCTCGCGTGCTCGGTTCGGCCCAACGCTCAAAGGCACCCTGATCCAGGAAGCTCACGTGCGCCACCTGCACCGTGTTCAAAAACCGCACCAGCATGCCGCTCATGCGCTCCAGCAAGACCGGCAGTTTCTCCAACACTTTGCCGCAGCGCAGATCCTTGGCGTTGTGCGCCACCACCTCCACCCGTAGCACTCGCCCGCCTTTGTCGTAAATCTTCAGGGTGAGGTGGCCCCATTGCACCTTGAAGACCGTCAGGTCGTAGCCATGCGTCTGCACCGCCTTGACCACCTCCGGCTCCGTGCGTCCCCGCTTTGCTTTGACGTGCGGGCGATGCCGGAAACCGAAGATGGTCTTCAACTGCTCCAGATCCAGACGCACGCGCGTCCGGTCGATGAGCTTCTGATACACCTCGTCCAGGGTCGTGCCGCGCTGGAAGAGCAGATTGCGGCTTAATTCCATTTGGAACACCGAAAACGCATACGCGAAACGGCTGCGCTGCTGTTCAGCCCGCGTCAGCCCGAAGCAGAGGGCGCTCGAATAAATCCAACGCTCGCAGACGGCCCGCAATCGGCCAATGGCCGAAGCGCGCTGCAACAGCGCCCCCAACCGGTTGAGCTCACCAAAGTCGCTGCCTTCCACAAAACAGTTGCCCGCCTTGACGGCGACGACCCGTTGCCGGCGGGCTTGACGCTCGACCCACTCGTGCCCGTTGAGAATCACCTGCGCTCCAAAAGGCGGATAACCGCACATGCGGATCGTCACATGCCCCCACTCCGCGTCCATCAGATGAAAATAATAGTGCTTCACGTAGGGCCACTGGCGGCGATGTTGCACTTCGATGATTTGATTCTGGGGGTTGCGTTTGACTTCCCACACCGGCGCCGGAGCCTTGCCAGTGAGCACCATAAACAAACCGCGAAACTTCGGATCCTTGGGCAGATAGGGCTCGGCCAGCTCATGCTTGCGCTCGCCGGCTTGGGCTTCGATGAGGGGCACCTGTTGTTTGGCGCAGTAGGCGGTGAGGCGGCGGGAAAAGGCTCCGGCCATCTCGCGCAGATGGGCGTCATCCAGGCTGGCGTCGCTACCGTGGAGTTGCCGCCACCAGGTTCGCAACCCGCCGCCAGTCTGCCCCATCGGGAAATAGGCATTGAGGACGACGCGATCGACACAATCGTAGGTGCCTTCCAGCAGTTCCGCGTAATAACAGGACAGATCATCGGTGGGATTCATACCCGGAAGTGTAACCCAGTACGGCCAATGATTTCACCTGCTATTCGCCAGCGGCGAATCTCCTTTTCCCAGCGCCAGTCTGGGAAAAGGCGTAGTCCCTTTATGAAAAAATGTCATGCAAAGTGCGCAACATTTTCAGGCGGCAGCCAACGTCGGCAGCAGCAGGTGTTCTTTGAGCTTCAAGCCCGCCAGCAGGAGGCGCTGACCGAAACTCGTCGCGTAATATTTGTAGGTCTTGCCCACTTTCTTGATCAGCCCATGCAAACGCAATCTCCGCAGCAGTCGCCCGATCTGGCTGCGCGTCCATCGCGGCAAAAGCCGCTGCAGCCGCCGGCTGGTCAGGCCGCTGATCTGATGTTGGCCCGCCAGCACCGCCAGAATGCCTTGCAGGTCCGCGCTCAGAAACAGATTGAACCCGCGCCAACTCCGCGCCGCCGCGTCCTTGGCCGGGCGGCTGAGTTTGTCCAGGTCCACCTGGCCCGAGGAGCGGTCTTCCAGCCGGCTCAACCACGCCAGATACCGCGCGCAGGCCGCGTGCATCAGCCCGCGCAGATCGCGCAGGCTGAAGATGCTTTTCTTGAGCGGCGCCACTTCGTAGGTCGGCGGCCCGTCCCGATGTTCCACCTTGCGGTGGTGCGAAAAAAAGGTCACGTCGTTGACCGTGCATTCCAGGCGCAGCACCCGCCCGCGCTTGTCGTAGAGCTTGAGCGAGGCCGGTCCCAGAAAGTGTTTGATGCGCGTGCCCTCCACGCGCGTGTGAAAATCGCTGCCCAGCGCGGTGTCGGTGTTCGCCGGAAAACGTTTGCCCAGGAATTTGGCGACTTCCGGCGCTTTGACGGTGAAGATGGCTTGCCGGCTCAACTCTTCATAGACCGGCGCGAGGTTCTCGGCCGAACGCCACACCAGGTCCAACGAATACTCCACCTGCATCAGGCTCCAGTGATAGCCGCCCCGGAAACGCTCCAGCAAGGCCGGCACGCACTGGCGGGCCAGTCCGTCCAGGTCGCGCTTGAGTTGATCGAGCGAAAAATCATCGGCCAGCGCCTGGGCTTTTTTCCAATCGGCGCACTCGACCAGCGCGTTGTCTGCCATTTGAAACTTCAGTCCGGCGCGTCGCAGCCGGCTGGCCAGCCAGTTGTGACCGTTGAAATAGATTTGCAGCCGGAAGGGCAGCCAGGTGGGCACGCGCACATACACCAACCCCAGCCGCGGATGCAGGAAATAAAAGTAGTAGTGCAGACATTTGCCGGCGGTGGGACGCAGGCCGGTCTTGCCCGTGGTTTTGTCATGCCAGGGTTTGAAGGCCTGACAGGCTTCCATGGCCGAGAACACCTGCACCAAACCCGGCGCGTCGCCGCGCTGTTGCAGCACGTCGGCCACACGATCCTCCTTGCGGAAGTTTTTGCGCTCAATGTATTCGATGCTCAAACCGGCGGCCCGCGCCGTGAGGATCGCGTGATCGCGCACCGCATCGCGCAGCGGCTCGGCGAACACCTTCAGATCGAAGCAGCGGATATTATCCCGGCGCAACCAGCCCTCCACGGCGCCGGCATGACAGACATCGGTGAGCGTGCCGGTGAGGATGACGCGATCCCAACAGCCCAGCGTGCCGGCGATGTGGTCGGCGTAGCGTTGCGTCAGCAGTTGGACTTGAGGCGTGTCGGCGGGAGCAGGTGTCGGTTCACTCATGCCACCCGATTTACCAGAAACTCTTGGTTCCGGCTACGCCGGGTTAGGGTATTACGACGATTCCTTGGGGGCATTCCAAATTGGTGGATAGACGGTCTCCGATCGCGAAGCCGACTTCGCAGGGGTTCCCCGCTTGCGGTGTGAAGTTGCGACTCTCGAGCAACAAAATCAAATTGCCCGTGGGAGAACGTGCAGCTTGTTTGGAGCAGGATTTTTCAGCGGCGCCAGGCGAGCGGAGTGTTCAATTGGGAGCGAAGCGGGCAAGGCTTCGGTAGCGACGCCGGGCAGGCGCAGTTCGTGGCGAAAGAGTTCGAGAAAAGCTTTCAACACCGGCGAATCGTCATCTTTCCTCCAAGCAACCGCAAACTCGAACTGGGGAAGTCCGGCGAGCGCGTGAAAGCTCATGTCACCGTGGAGCTGCTGTTGGGCCGTCGCCGGGAACAGTGCGACCCCCGAACCGGCCGCCACAAGCTCCACCGCGGTTTGTCCACTCTCCACTTCCTGTACCACGTTGGGATGAAAGCCGGCGTCATGGCAAAGATGCATGAGCCAGTCATAATAGACCGGTGTTCCCGCCCGGGTGAGGAAGATAAATGGTTCCGTCCCCAGATCAATCAACCGCAAGACGCGCCGGCCCAGCAGTGGATGACCGATGGGAAGAGCGACCACCATGCGGTCGCGGCGGAACACCTCGAAGTTAAGGCGTGGACTCAAGTCGGGCATCGGCAGGCCAATGAAGCCGAGGTTCAAGTCGTTTTCCAACAAGGCTTCCGCCTGCTGCCAGGGACGCAACGCGCGCAGTCTCATGTGAACATGAGGAAATTTCGTTCGGAAACGCCGAAGGAGCCGCGGAACCAATCCGTCGGATAGCGCGCCGATGTAAGCGATCTCAAGCTGGCCCAGTTCTCCGCGCGCCGCGCTGCGGGCCGATTCAATCGCCTGCTGGCTCGCCGAGACGAGCTTTCGCGCTTTGTCCAGGAAAACCTCGCCCGCCGCGCTGAGAGAGACACCTCGCTTATCCCGCTTGAACAGTTTTACCTTCAGCTCGTCCTCCAAATCCTGGATTTGGCGGCTCAACGCGGACTGCGCGACGTGCAATCGCTCGGCAGCACGGCTGAAGCTCAAATCTTCAGCGATGCCAATGAAGTATCGAAGGTGTCTAAGTTCCACAAGCTCTTGCCGCATCGTAACGATGCAAAATGGCGCAGGTCAACCAACAACTGCGAGAGATTCCAGAAACCCCGGGTGCGACATAACGTCTGGCACAACATCTAATCCGCGGGGAGACTCATTCCCGTAAGGGATGACAGTAATAAGATATTGGCATTGGACACAACGGCTGATCTTAGGCGATAGAACACGCGCGCACAGCAACTTGGCGGGCGTTCGTTCTCTTGGCACGGTTATTTGAAGCCATAGCGAAGCCATCAACAAGAAATGAGCACCAATAACAAACTCGGATGGGAGCAACATCCCTGGGGCGGGGTTTTCGCGGCAACGCTTTGTGCCTTCCGCTCGGATGAGTCCTTGGACATCGAAGGGCTTGACCAGTACTTCGCCGATCTGGCTTCCGTCGAGGGCATCCGGGGACTGGTTTGCAACGGGCACACCGGAGAAGTGATGTCGCTGCGTCCGAGCGAGCGCGAAGAGGTGACTCGGGTGCTAGCCCGGACGTTGCGCGGGGGAACGACGAAACAGCGTGCAGTAAAGGTCGTATCCGGCGTTTGTGCGGAAGGTAGCCACGAAGCCATCGACCATGCGCTGGCGGCCAAGGCCGCCGGAGCCGATGCGATTCTGCTCATGCCTCCGCATCATTGGCTGCGGTTCGGGCGCAGTTCCCGGACCGCCGTTGGCTTCGTGGAGGATGTTGCGGCAGGCGCGGATGTGCCCATCATAATTCACCAGTATCCGGCCTGGACGAAGGCGGGCTATTCGCTGGCCGAAATGATCGAGATCGTAAAGGTGTCCCAAGTCGTGATGATCAAGATGGGCACGCGCGACATGAGCCGCTGGATTTACGACTACGAGAAGCTTCAGGAAGCCGCCCCGCGCGTGAGTGTCGTCACTTGCCACGATGAGTTTCTTCTGCCGACTTTATTGGAAGGGGCCGACGGCGCGTTAATTGGTTTTGCAGGCTTTGCGCCGGAGTTGATGGTCGAGTTGGTCCATGCAGCGCTCTGTGGTGACCTCGCGCGCGCGAAAAACGCGCAGCGCAAAGTCGCTCCGCTGTCTCGCCTCATTTACAATTTCGGCGAACCAGGATGCGGTGCGCATCAACGAATGAAAACGGCGCTGTGGCTCATGGGCCGGTTCCCGGGGCCGGTCTTCCGGCGACCGGTGCGGCCCCTTTCCGGCAAGGAGATTCAGCATATCGCTGACTCGCTTGAAGACCTAGGCTTCTTTTGTCCCAATGGCGCAGATCAGGCACATTTAGCCAGCGGCAACAACGAGCCAAGGAAGGTCGGTCTCCGGGTCAAGCGCACAGCGGGTGCCAAAGCCAGAGCGATCGTTCCCTAGCCCACCAGCGGGACAGCCCGCTTGGAAATCTTGTGAGCCCGAAAAGTCAGCTCCAGTCGCGCTGGACGCTGCGGCTCAAACTTCCAGATGCAATTCGAATGCGTAATTTCAAACCGGGACTTATCCGACGTTGCTTGGGCCTGGCTGCCCTCCTGATCCGGGCTGCCGCATCCGCGAAAACAGGGACAGCTCATGTCGAAGTCGTCAACGACCATGTGTTGTTTTCGAGTGACGGCGCACAGATCGAATTAGACTCGACGTTTGAGATTCTCCACGCATCGAACAATCCCAAAATCAAAATGGAGCCGCGTCCCCTTTCTCCTGGCGCGGAGCCTACCGCCTATGATTTTTCAGTTCCGGCCTGGGAACGTGAGACGGACGGTGCGCGCACGACGAGCATTTTCGAAGCGGCGCATCGGCACGCGGTAATCGCAGACCGAATTGAGAGCAGCCGGCGACACGCCATCCTTCATTATCCGAATCATCCTCTTTTTCGGTTCAGCGCAGAAGTTGAACTCGCGCAAAACGCCCGCGACTTGGTGGTTGCTTTTCGATTGGAGCCAAAGGTCGAAGGATGGTTTGCGGTGTGTTATCGCGGCGTGCCGGCTTACCCACGCGAGGAGGTCTCTTATGTCTGGCAACCACTGGTGTGGCATGGGCGACGGTTCCCGGCAGGTCCGATCCTTTCGCTGGAGCACATGGCGACAACGCCGGCGGTGATCTTGAGCACTGGCGGCAATTCGTTGGGTGTGGCGGTCGATCCGAGCGAGACGCCTTTCCGGATGCCGATGTTTGAGAAATCCCGGTTCGGGCTGCTGCTTATGAATCCAGAGTGCCGCGTGCAACCCTCGGTTGTCGCACCAGTGCTGGGATTGCCAGAATCGCAGTTCAAAGCTGGCGACCATTTCGAGTTCCGGTTTCGCGTCTTGTTACAGCGCGGCGATTGGTTCGGGATGTACCAACACATCGCCCGCGATATTTGTGGGTTCCAGGATTATCGCGTGAATGCGACCTGCTCGCTGAACGACACCATCGAGAACATGATCGCGCTTGGTATGAACGACCTCTACGGAGGCTGGCTTGCGGAGTTGCGCGGCTTTGATTATGGCACTGAGATTGCCGGCAACACAAAGGTCGTTTCGGCGCTGCATCCACTGAGCGTGGCGATCATCACGGACGACGAAGACATCTATTGGCGGCGGGCGTTGCCGACGATGGAATATCTGCTTTCACGCGAGAAGTTCGGATTCTCTGCTCATGCCGACACCAAGGACCATGAAGGGCCGTCGCATTTTCTACGCGGTCCGGCCTGCGAAGCGGGCGAGTTGGCGGCGATGTTCAGCGTGACTGGCCAGCGCAGCCCTGTGTTGCTTGACGAAGCGCGGCGGCTCTACCAGGCGCCACCGCGCGTGCTGAACCTTGGGAAGAGCAGTCCGGGTGACGACTGGCCAAACGCGCTGGCGCTCTATCGCGCCACCGGGGACGGTGCGTACCTGGACGCCGCACGCGCCAAGGCGGATAAGTACATCACGAAACGGATCAAAGGCCCTCAGGAGAATTTTGCGGACGCACAGATTGCCAAAGGCGGTCAGTTCTGGAGCGACTACTTTCCCAACTGGAAAAGCCTTCTCGATCTTTTCGAAGAAACGGGCGAGCAACGCTACCTCGAAGCAGCGGCATGCGGGGCGCGCGAATTCGCGACAGTGATCTGGACCAGTCCCATGCCGCCGCCAACTACGGTCACGGTCCATAAGGGTAATCACGTCGGCGGTTACGCCAGCGGCCGAAAATCGAGGCAGGGTGAATCCGTTGCCGATCGCGACGAACCGCTGGTGGTACGCGAACAGCGCGTTCCCGCGTGGCGAGTCGCGCAGGCTGGCCTCGCGCCGGAATCCGCTGTGACGTTTTCCATGAATCAGGCGGTCTTTCTGGCTCCGCACGCCGCGTACTTTATGCGCCTGGCACATTATCTCCAGGATGATTTCTTCGCTGACCTGGGCCGCAGCGCGGTGGTGGGTCGCTACGCAAGTTTTCCAGGCTACGATATCAATGGTGAGTTTGCGACGGTGTACCAACGTCCGGATTATCTTTTGCGGCCTCTGGGACCGCGTAATTACAATGAGATCTATTACAACCATCTTTGGCCGCAGATCGCGCTGCTGTACGACTATCTGGTGGCCGAGGCTTTTTATCGGTCGCACGGCGGCATTGATTTTCCGGCCGAGGCGGCATTCGGCTACGCCTACCTGCAGCTCAACGTTCATGGCCACCGGCCGGGACGCATTCACGAAACGAAAAATGTCCAACTCTGGATGCCAGCGAAGTTGCTCCGGTGCAGTTCCATTCAGATCAATTACCTCGCCGCGTATTCAGGTACGAATCTGTTTCTCATTCTCATGAACCAATCCTCGCGCAGCGAGCGCGCAGAGATTCAGTTAAACCCAGACGCGGTGCCGTGGAACAGCGGTCGCTCCTACCGGGTGCGAGTGTGGCGTGAGAACGAAGTGAAACAGGACGCTACCTTCCACGAAGGGCGTGTCTCAACAGAAGTTGGGCCGAAGGGGATTACGGTGCTGGAAGTGGAGGGCCTCGAAGTTACTCCGCGCGTTCAGAAACGATTTCTGGATGGCACCGTGAACGGCTTGAACGCTCTGAGTCACGCGGCATGGGAAACGCCTATCGGCATGGTGCAGGCGATGGCCCTCCGCGCGGGCCGCGGACTGACCAGTGCGTATGTGTACCTGCAGGCCACGGAACGCGACCTCACCGCCGCTGGGTTGGAGTTCGAGACGGCTGCCGGCCCCAGGCGCATCGAGGACACACACTATCCCTTCGAATTCAGCGTTCCGGTGGACGACGCTTCCCGCGAGTTTCAGTTTCAGATTCACGCCACGACCGTGGCCGGTGGAAGAATCGAAACGAGCCGGTACAAGCTCCCGCTTCAATGAAGTCCTGTCTTCGAATCATCATGCCGGAGTGGCATGGCGGCCATCCCAAAATTGTATTAGCGTGCGCCTCACGGCGGGCGTAAGATTCGGAAATCAATAAGCGCCCCGTCACCATGATGAAACCATGTGCACTTAGTAGAGAGAATCGAGAGTCTTTGAGAGGCTTCACTTTAATCGAATTGCTTGTCGTCATCGCCATCATTGCGATTTTGGCGGCCATGTTGTTGCCCGCACTGTCGAAAGCGAAGGAAAAAGCCAAGCGCACCCAATGCCTCAGCCAGATGCGGCAGGTCGGCCTCGCCTACAACCTTTACAACGACACCAGCAACGGCCAATTGCCGCTGGAGCATAATGTGCCCGACTTCGGCAGTCCATTCGCGCCGGCCAACTTCATGCAGGTCTTGCTTCCCTATCTCGGTAGCAGGCTGGACAATCAATCCCCCACGCGCGTGTACGCCTGCCCCTCCTTGAAGGCATCCGATTCCTTTCCTCCGACAACCGTCAGTGATGCAGGGCTCCATCCGAATCACATGGTGCTCGATCGTAAACTTTCAGCGATCAAAAATCCGGCTGGCGTTGTCGTGCTTCAGGAATCGAATATCCGCAGCAGTCTTTTCCTGACCGAACCTGAACCCGCGCATAATCCATCGCAGGGCACCTACACCCAGTGGCACACGTACATCGAGGCGGCTGGACGAGAGTACATGTCCAACGCTCACGAGCAGGGCGGGAATCTCGTTTTCTGCGACGGGCACGCGTCCTATTCGAAGTACAAAAAACTCACCAGCCTGGACTTCGGTTTGGTGAGCATGACCGGCAGAGTGGTGCCTTGGATCGCCACGGAGGCGAGTTCACGCGAAGAATTCAAACCCGCGTTTTGACCGAAATTCGAACCGGCTGGCGGAGACTGATCTGATTAAATGCGATGCAACTCTTGAAACTCAGCTTCATTGGTTCAGCGGCGCTGGCCATGTTCGCTGGCATCGGTTGCGGCCACAAAGGCCCGAGCGCGGCAGAAACGACCCAGGTGCTGGAACAGAATTTCAAAACAGCCGAACCCGCGACCAAGCAGGTGGTGAGCGCGGCTGCTGCGGCCATCAACGCCGCTGCGACCGGAGACCTTGACACCCAAAGATCACATTATATCGAGGCCGTCCGGCCGATGGCGAACGTCGTGGCGCATGGCAATCTTTCCCGGGAACAGGTGCAGGCAGTGCATAAAGTGTATTTGCAAGTGCACCAGGCTGCGAAGCAAAACCCGGCCCTCGTCAACAAGGAGTTTTATGAGGCGCAGGCGGCGTTGGCCAATCAACTCTACAACGCCGGGGTGCGGCCCTGAGGTTGAGGATCGTTCGCAAAAGCCGGCATGAAGCCATGGCGTCAGCTTGACCACAGCGCACTCGTGGATCCCGGGACCGAAGCGAAGGCTGAAGTTTTAGACCTGAATTCATTCCGATGAACATAACCGAAGCACTGGAACTCAACCGAACCACGCGTCGCCAATTCCTCAACACGTCGGGCAAAGTTGTGGCAGCCACTGCCTTGACCTCGGCTATTGCGCTGCCCGGATACACCGCCGGGAGTGACAACATTAACGTGGCCCTGGTCGGGTGCGGCGGCCGCGGGACGGGAGCAGCGGCCAATGCGCTCGCCACTCAAAGCGGACCCATCCGGATGGTCGCCATGGCGGATGTCTTCAAGGAGCGGCTTTCCGCCAGCTACGAAGCATTGAAAGGTGCCGCTGAGAAAGTCGAGACAGGGATTGAGCGGCGGGTGGGGGGCTTTGCACCTGCACAGGTTGATGTGCCGCCGGATCGCCGATTCCTCGGATTTGATGCGTACCAGAAAGCGATGGATTGCTTGAAGCCGGGGGACGTTGTGATTCTCACGACCCCGGTCGCTTTCCGATGGGTGCATTTCAGGTATGCGATCGAGAAGGGTCTAAACGTTTTTATGGAGAAGCCCATCAGTCTCGATGGCCCCACAACGCGGAGAATGCTTGAACTGGGCGAACAGTCCGTAAAGAAGAACCTCAAAGTCGGCGTCGGATTGATGTGCCGCCACTGCAAGGGGCGGTGGGAACTCTACGACCGTATCAAGCAAGGCCAGATCGGAGAAATCCTGACTTTAAGGAGCTACCGACTGGGTGGCCCGGCTGGCGATACCGGTCCGAAGCCCGACAACCTGAGCGAATTGCTCTATCAAGTGCAAAAGTATCTCGGTTTCATGTGGGCCAGTGGTGGAGTCTTTCATGATTACGTCGCGCACAACGTGGACGAGTGTTGCTGGATGAAAGACGCGTGGCCCGTCCGCGCCGAGGGCATGGGCTCCCGCTGCTACCGCGGCGACGCCGTTGATCAGAATTTCGATCACTACTCGGTCGAATACACCTTCGGAGATGGTACCAAACTGTTCCTCAATTCGCGGAACATGCCTGGATGCCGTGGAGAATTTGCCAGCTATGCACATGGAACCAAAGGCATGGCGGTGATCTCGACTTTTATGCACACGCCGGCCAAGTGCCGCATTTATCGAGGGCAGGAGGTTTCCCGGGCCAAGATGGAATGGGCTTTTCCGCAGCCTGAACCAAACCCTTACCAACTGGAATGGGACCACTTGATCGAGGCGATCCGGCAGGACAAACCTTTTAACGAGGTGAAGCGTGGGGCGGAAGCGGCGCTGGTGGTCGCGATGGGTCGCAAAGCGGTGCACACAGGGCAGACCGTCACGTTTGACGAGATGTTAAGCGACACACACGAATTCGCGCCCGGCGTGGACAAGTTTTCAATGGATTCACCCGCCCCGGTCCAGCTCGGGCCGGACGGAAAGTATCCTATGCCGCAACCGGGGCGGTGGGAGGATCGTGAGTTCTGAAGAAATGCACGTGAACGAGTTTTTGTCGTTCCTTCAGTCTTAACCTTGAAGCCCTCCGCGCTGCGAATTCTTCTGCTGGCCTTCAGCGTGGCTGGCGCGGGTTTCGCGGGGAAAACCGAACTCCTGGTTGATGGCAGTTTTCCCGGCGGAAACATCCTGATCAACAGACTTGAGACGAACCAGGTGTACCTGCGCCAGGACCTGCGCGATACCATCCCGGGAGTGAACTGGTTCTACTGGCATTTCCGCGCGCGCAATGCCCAGGGACGTCACGTGACATTCCATTTTACCAATGGCACCGCCGTCAGCTCGCGCGGGCCCGCGATCAGTCACGACAGCGGTCGCTCCTGGTTTTGGTTGGGCATCAACACGGTTCGATTTACGACGAACGGCTTCGACTTCGAATATCCATTCCCGAAACGGGTCCCAGAGGCGCGCTTCTGTGTGGCGCCTTCCTACCTGCAAAGCGACCTGAATCGTTTTTTGCGTCGCCACGCCCGCGACCCGGCACTGTCGGTGGGTCGGCTTTGCAGCTCGAAAAAGAGCCGGCCCGTCGAACTGTTGCGCGCGGGCCGGGTGGAAGAACACCCGCCGTTGCGCGTTCTTGTGACTGCCCGCCACCATGCGTGCGAGTCAATTGCCAGTTTTACCTTGGAAGGCTTGCTTGAGAGTGTTCTGGCCCCCAATGCCGACGGCGCGTGGCTGCGGCAAAACGTCGAACTCGTGGCCGTTCCGTTCATGGACAAGGATGGTGTTGAGGATGGAGATCAAGGAAAGTGCCGCGCTCCGCATGACCATTGGCAGGATTACACAGGCGTCAGTCTTTACCCTGAAGTCGCCGCTCTGAAACGCCTCGTCGCCCAATGGCCAAACGGCTCGCTCCGGTTTGCCCTGGACCTGCACTGTCCGGAACTGCGCGGAGCCGCAGATGGGCCGGGCGATGCGGAAGTGATCTTTTTCGCCGGCAGCATGGTCCCGAGCGTGGCCGCAGAAGCGAACGTGTTTCAGCGCATCCTCGAGCGCGAGGGGCGCGGTCCCCTGCGTTACTTTGGGCGCCACGATCTCCCTGCCGGTGCGCGCTGGAACCGCGAGGAAGAAATCGCCTCGACGTGCCTCGCCTGGGAAAGTCATCTGCCGGGAATTGCGGTCGCAACGGTGATGGAAATCCCTTATGCCACCGCGGGTGGCCAGGAGGTCTCACCCGCGTCCGCACGCGCGCTCGGCGGCGACCTGGCGCACGCGCTTCGGCGCTATTTTGAAAACAAAACTGCACTCCAGAATCGTTTTCGCGTTTCGCAGCCTCGTGGAAAATAAGATTGATACCTTTGAGGCATCGTTCCAATGCGAAAGCGGTATTGGACTGAATTGGATCCACCAAGGTAAGCTCGACAAAACTAAGCTCTGTGAATTCGAGATTTGCTTCGTACCACGAACACACCGCTGGAATGTATGGCACCATCCGGTCTGTCGCGAGGCAGTGTTCAAGAAATCTGGCTGGCGTGAAATCGGCGTAAAACAAATTCAAAACCAACCCTCTAACCACTATGCAAAAAAACAAACTGGCATCTCTACTCCTGGCCGGCACTATGGCTTTGGGCATTCAATGGTCGGCGACGGCCGCGCTCGTCACCGTGACCAACCTCGAAGTGTGGGACGGAACCAATAATCCTCACGCCGCGGACGGTGTCTCGGTCTCCGGCTCGGGGACCCGTCTCGATCCTTTCATTTACACCATTCCAGCCGAAGGAATGCTCATCACCACGAATGGCTACATTCAACTCAGCGCCTCTGCCGATCGGAACAATCCGTATGACGACTATTCCGTCTGGTTTATGTTTTCCGGCGGCAACTTGCAAATGAATGACGGGGCCACCATTGATCTCCAGCGCCCCTCGCGCTCTGGCCAGCAGGACTTTGTTGTGGATATGGCCAATGGCAACATCACCGGGGCGGGCAAGATCATCGGCTTGCGCGCAGGAGGCGACAAAGCCTATTTACCTCGCGGCCTGACCATTCAAACCGTCCAGGACATCAGCCTGGCGACGATTGACCTGCATGTGGAGAATGTGAACGGGAATGTGCCGGCGTTAAACCTCGAGGCTGCCGGCAACGTCACCATTACCGGCCCGGTGAACTACAGCGATATCGACACAGGAGGCAACAATGCTCCCAACGTGACAATCAAGGCGGCATCGCTGAACCTGAACACGGTTGACACGCGGGCCATGAGAACTGGCGGCGGCTCCCGGAACGGCGACATCACGTTGAAGGCACTCGACCCGGGATCCAATTACGATCCCACAGGGGGCAATACGTTCACAAATCGGCTGATCCTGACTGGTTCCGTCACCACTCACGGCGCCGGAACCACTGGCGGCGGCATCACGTTGCAATCGGTCGTGCTGCAACTCAACGGTGGCTTTTCGGTGGACCAGGCAAGCGGTGGAACACTATCGGTCAGGGCCGGCAACGATACCTTGGGCGCGCCCCAGAAAGATTTGTTTATCAACATCGCGGGCGCCAGCATCACGCCGGCCTTTGATGTGAATTGGAACGGCTCGACTCCGCCAGGCAGCGCCCCCGCCTTCACTTCGCATCCGATCTTCGGGCCTCTTGGTGCGCCGGGCGTGCCGTATAGTTTTTCGCTCACTGCCACTGATCCCGACGGCGGCGCGCTGACCTACTCCAAAGGCAGCGGTCCAGCGTGGATGTCCGTGGCGCCCAATGGCGCGGTGACGGGCACGCCTCAGAATGACGATTCCGGCACGAATATCTTCCGCGTGGCGGTGAGTGATGGTGTGCGGTTTGACATCACGACTTTGTCAATCAGAGTGGGCGGGCCGCCCAAGTTCAACACGAACCTGATCGTCAAAGCCAAAGCCTTCCAGGACACGGCCTACACCGGACAAACCCTGGCGGATTCGGCGTCTGACGCGGACGGTGACCCAATGACCTTCGCGAAAGTCAGCGGCCCGGCTTGGTTGAATGTTGCAGCCAACGGCGCGCTGTCGGGCACTCCGACCGTCAACGATACCTTCACCAACACCTGGGTCGTTTCCGTCACCGATGGGACTGGAACGAACACTGCGACGCTGCAGATCCTGGTTGGCGGCGCTCCCAAGTTCTTCGCTTCGCCCATCATCAAACCGAACGGAGCTGTCAACGTGAGTTACGGGATTGGGAACCAAACCTTGGCGGCCAACGCGGCCGACCCGGATGGTGACGCGCTGACCTTCAGCAAACTCAGCGGTCCGGCCTGGCTGACGGTCGCGGCCAATGGTGCGCTGTCAGGCACACCTGCCGGAGGTGATGTCGGAACCAACACTTGGAGTGTGCAAGTTGCGGATGCGACTCGCAATGCAAGTGCCACGTTGCAGATCACGATAGATCCTCCTGGTGCCATTACCATCTCTGGTATCGAGGTCTGGGATGGCGTTGCGAATCAGCACGCCGGCCAGGGCGTCACGCTCTCCGGCTCGGGCACCGACGCCGACCCGTCTGTCTATACCATTCCCATCGCGATGCGCATCACGGCGACAGGACAGATTCAAATGTCTCCCAATGGCAATACCAACAAGAACTCGATCAAGTTCGTGTTCACTGGTGGCAACCTACAAATGGATGACGGCGCGATCATCAACACCGAAATTTACAACGACCGCAACACTAAGAGGCAGTTTACCCTCGACCTGGGTGGCACCAACAGCATTACCGGTGCTGGCAGGATTGTTGGTATTACACTCTCCACTTCCGTGCCTCGCGTTCTGTTCATAACCAATGTTGTGAACGTCAGTTTCGCCCGTATGGACATGCGTGTCCAGAACTCCAACGTCTCATTCCGCAACTCGTCCATTACCGCGACCGGCAACGTGATCATCACGGGCAAGATTGATAACTCGGACCAGGACCCCGGCGGCAACAATGGTTCCGACATGACCATCCGGGCTTCGACCATCCAGGTCGGCAGCATTGACACCAGCGCGAATCGAACCTCGAGCGCCGTCGCCCAAAACGGAAGAATCTTCCTGTATGCGTTGTCCCCGGTCGGAAATTATGATCTCAACGATGGGACCGATAATTCCATCTCCAACAAGGTTCACGTGACCGGCGAGCTTCACACTGCCGGCTTGCTGGGCACCTCGGGTGGCAACGTGACGGTGCAAGGGACAGTGATGTTGTTCGGCCCTAGTGCGAGCATAACAGCGC
>CAZNOE010000001.1:0-23647 GCA_964574525.1 uncultured Bifidobacteriaceae bacterium | reverse complement strand
GCTCCGACGATGCCGCGCGCCTGATGCGCCAGTACAGCGCCGGCGCCCGCCCCCATCACGCTGGACGTCGGCGTGGTTCCTCAGAATGGCGCGACTACCGCTGACGTATTCAAGGATTATGCCGGCACCGGGCTGACACCTAATTTTGACGTTCAATGGTCCGGCACCTTTACTCCTCCGGCCAGCCTCCCCACGTTCACAACCAAGCCGCTTGGCCGGCCGAGCGCCACCGACGGCGTTGCTTACTCGGCCACGCTGGCGGGATCCGCCACTGGCGGGGTTGCGACCTTGACTTACGGCAGGACGGTTTTTGGTCCGGCCTGGCTCCAAGTGGCCACCGGCGGCGCCCTTTCGGGCACGCCCGGCACTTCGGATATTGGCACAAACGTCTTTTACGTTCATGTCACCGACAATTCGTCGTACGACACCAACGTCTTGACAATCGTGGTCCAATCCAATTCCGTCCCCGGAGCCGTCACCGTTATCGGCGTGGAATTCTGGGATGGCGTGGCCAATCCACATGCCGCCCAGGGCGTGGTTCTGACTGGCGCCGGCACGGCCACCAACCCCGCCGTCTATACGATACCCACGGGGCTGCATCTGACGGGCACAGGAGAGATCCAGCTTGACCCGCCGCTGGCGGTGACGGCGGGCCACAGCAACAGCATCGTTTTCAATTTCACTGGCGGCGACCTCACGATGGATGCCGGCTCCCGGATCAACACCGCCTACCATAACCGCAATGCTCCGATCGGCTTTTTCACCATTACCGGCAATGGGACCAACAACATCGTCGGCGCGGGAAGCATAATCGGGCTGCTGACTTCAACGGATTCACCGCGCTTTTTCACGATCTCAAACATGAACAACGTGGCCTTCTCGAACATTGACCTGCATACCGAAAACGTGAACAACGGTGGAAGGAACGTCAACATCAGGGCCCTTGGAGCCGCAAATCTGGTGAATGTTGACGCCAGTGACCGGGACACGGGAGGCGGCTCGACAGCCACAGTCAATATCTTCGGCAACAGCGTTACCGTGAGCAATGTCCTCAACGAGGCTTATCGAGCGACAGGCGGGAGTGGCGGCCCAATTAACTTGCGTGCCTTGTCGCCTCAGGGTCCCTACCTCTTCACCGACGCTGCGAATAACAAGTATCCTACGAACAAACTCACCGTTAACGGGCTGATTAGTAATTGGCGCCCGGGCACAGTCAAGGACGGCGGCGCGATGACCTTCCGGGGCGTAGTAGTGGAGCTCGGTCCGAATTTCGTCAATCAGCAGCCTCCGACCAACAGCACCGGCGGCGTGTCCGGAATATTGACGATTGATGCAGGCATGATCGGCGGCGGTCTGACGGCGACCAACATGTTGATTAACAACTCGACCGTCACCAGCAGTTCGCGAAACATCTTCCTGTTTGATACGCTTTGGTCCAATTCGGATCTAAAGGTCGTCACAGGCGGCTCCGGCAGCGTGACGATCTCCTGGTCGAACGTCGGTGCCACACTGCAGCGGAACAGCAACTTGAGCAACCCCAACGGCTGGGTGGCCGTGCCGGGCGGGACGGTCTCTCCGATCACGTTACCAGCGACCAACCCGCCCACTTTCTTCCGGTTGAAGCTGCAGTGATCTGAGACGACAATCAGTCGAAAGCGATCCAGAAGAGGCAGGGTTGCCCCTGCCTCTTTTCATTGTCGCAGCAACCTCTCGAAAGCTGGGGCGACTCTCAATAAACCGTCTTGCCAGCGGGTGTGCGGAAACAAAGAATCAATGAATGAATCTAACTAGGTGGACCATGACCTCTTGCGGCAGGTCAGCCGTCAGGTGTGGAATGGTGTGCGCGTTAGCCTTCATGGCCGCAGGTCTTGAGACGGCGGCGCTGGCACAACGATCCGGCTCACTCAGTGTCGCGGCTTTCTCATCCATTCAGGCGGCGCTCGATGCCAACCCCGGAAAAATGCTGTTCTTGCCGGACGGAGATTACTCACTGACTGAGCCGATCCTCATCCGCCAGTCCGGTTCGGGCCTGTACGGATTCGGCAAATTGGTGCAGCAAAACACCAACACTCCAGTCATCGAGATCACCGGCGCGAACAACGTGCGACTGAAGGATCTCACCTTGACCCGCGCCAAGGGGCGTGAACACGCGCGAGCTTCAGCTCTGCTGGCAACTGATTGCCAGCACCTGGCGCTCTCGGGCCTTACCGTTCGCGACAATCGCGCACCGGCTGGCGCCATCGCGCTAAAATCCTGCAGCCACGCCACAGTCAGCGACTGCTTCATTGAAAATTATTCAACGATCTCGGTTGATGACCGAAGAGCCGGTCCGCTCTACGGAATTGCATTCAACTGTATTGATGGCACAGGCATCACCGCCAACCAGGGCGTGGACCTCCTGATTCAACGCAATCGAGTCATGGAAAATCATCTGCGTCCCACGCCGGAAGTGAAGGAACGCTTCCACCTCGGCGAGATTGTCAGGCGGAATCCTGTGAAGGGTTCGCTGACCGCTCAGAAAGTGTGGGACGCCGGCCGGGTGGAGAACTGGCACCAAGGCTCCGCCATTGCCGTCACTTCGCCGGAACGAACTGCCTTCGTGCGCATTCTGGACAACCACATCGAGAACGCGGCGCAAGGAATTGATGTGCATGCAGACAACGTGATCATTAGCGGCAACATCGTCGTCAACGCGTTCATGGGGATGAAGGCGATGCATGGCTCGCGCCACGTGCTGATCGCCAACAACCAGTTCATTCGGACGGACCTTTGGGCCATCGGCCTGATGCCGGGTGCCTCGTCTCATCCGGCGGAGCCGGCCAGCGGCGACAAACCCGCGCGTCCGGCCAATGTGGATGCGGGACACATCATCGCCAATAACATCATTACTGATTTCGGCTACGGCGATTCGCATTGGATCTGGCATGTGCCCGAACACAACTGCACACCGTTTCGTTTCGATAATGGCCAGGAGCCCGACGACCCGCCGTTGCGCGACGTGTTGGTTACCGGAAACCTGGTTTACAACACGGGACGGGACGGTATTCTGACCAACGGAACAATCGAAAAGCTCCCGCCACGCTACCGCTGGGCCGTCTTTATCAGCAGAGAACCAGGTTCGCCGGTGGGGCTGAAATTCAGCAACAACCTGTTTGCGCCCGGAACGGAAGGAACCTCCAACGTGCCGCTGGAGTGAGACTGAAACATGATTCAATCTGCGTTTATTTCGAATTCGCGTGTCGGACGGCAAATCTTCGCCGCCACCACAACATGTCTGGCTGCGGTGCTCACTCTCGCGGCAGAACCCAAACCCGGAAGTCCTGAAATGCCCTTGGTTTACGATGGTCCTGGTCTGCCGGACTCCAAGGCGCCGGATGGTCGATTGATGTATGGCCCGGGGGTGCAGAATGTTCAGGTCTATCGGGCCAACCGCAAACCTTGCGCCCTTTTCCGAACTGACCAGGGCGACCAGCCCGGCTGGACCTATCAACACCACATGGACCTGGCCTGTTGGCAAGGACGCCTTTACGCCGCCTGGGCCATGACTCCCAAGGACGAAGATGTCTTGCCTTACCGCGTGGTGTTCGCCTCCAGCAGCGATGGTTTCACCTGGTCTGAACCAATGGACCTGTTTCCGCCCGGTGAAGCCCGTGCGAACCGTTTCTATTTCTTCCGCGGCTCAAACGACCGCATGCTCGCCTTCACTCACGGGGACTATCTAGTTGAGAATTGGAGTGGGACAGAAAAAGCGACCCTGCTGGTGCGTGAGTTGAAAGTGGATGGGCGTCTGGGCGAAGTTTACACCCTCGTCCGGCCAGTTCCCAGCGCTCCACCCGCCTTTGAGCGGTCTCCGGATGTCGGGTTTGTTGCCGCCTGCCGCGAAGCCTTCAACTGCCGGCTGCTCCTTGAACAGCGGGACTATGGTGTCTATCTGGGCGACCGACGTATGAGTTGGCACGAGGACAAATACTGGCCGGGCGGCAAGGTCGGTGGCCGCGATGCGCGCTGGAAGTTCGGCAAAGCCCTGTGTTTCTTCCACCGCGCTGACGGCACTTTGGTTGGCCTGAGCAAGCTGGGCTTTGTGACGCAATCCTCTGATGAGGGCGAAACCTGGTCTATGCCAGTCGTCGCCAAAGGGCTGCCAGCCGGCGGCGCAAAAGTGTGGGCTCAACGAACACCCGACGGGCGCTACGCGATGGTGTATCCGCCCCAGATTGAACGCTTCCCGATGGCGGTGACCACCAGCGATAACGGCATCATCTTCCGCGACATGCGTCTGGTGCATGGCGAGGTTCCAGAGCAACGATACCAGGGCCTCCACAAGGATATGGGCCCACAGTACCTGCGCGGCATCGCCGAGTGGTCCGGCGCCGCCCCAGCATTCGACAAGTCGGCCATCTGGGTCGTTTACAGCGTCAACAAGGAAGACATCTGGGTCAGCCGTATCCCGGTGCCGATCCTTGCTGAGACCCAGCAGCCTGTCGCTGATACGTTCGACAAGGCCAGGCTCGGCCCTCGCGTTCCCGGTTGGCACATTTACGCGCCGACCTGGGCTCCGGTCGTCATCGCCAAAGAGCGCATTGGCGCGAACCAATACCTCAAATTGGAAGACCGCGAACCTTCCGATTACTCCCGGGCCATTCGCACCTTCCCGCCCAGCACCGCTGGCGAGGTGTCATTCCGCCTGGCGGCGGCGCAGAACGACCGCGGGCGTCTGGAAGTTGAGTTGCTCGGCGAGCTGGGCACACGGCCCGTGCGCTTGGTGTTCAATGGCCAGGGCCGGATCGAGGCTGCCGACGGTCAGCGGATGCTGGATCTTGGCAACTACAGACCCGAGAAATGGTCCAAGTTTACGCTGCAGTTCAAGGACGGAAAATTCACGGTGCTGCGCGACCGCAAAGTACTATTGCAAGCGGCCACCGTTGCCGAGCCCTCCTCGATGCTCTACGCACTCTCGTTCCGCACCGGTGAGTTTCGTGGCCAGGAGCCCAAAATGGCCAAACAAGACCTGCGCAATACGGAGGAGCCCGCGCCACCTTGTGTCTATCGCGTGGATGATGTCATCACGGCCCGCCTGCAACTCTGCCGGTAGGCCACCTGCGGCCGTCGCTGAGCTCAAAATAATCGAGCTCTCAGGCAAACCTCACTACGAAACCTGTACACGTCGCGCATTGAGCACGCGAACCGTGCTCAACAGGCCAAAAGGTGTCAACGGTGTGTGCGGATATGACAGCGACACGAGCAAACAAGATTTCATGGTATGTTCAAATTTCCATAACTGCAGCGGCGATTTCCTATGACTGTTCATAGGCCAGCTTGAGAACGACATCACTCGAATTCCAGTCCGAACAGGCTCGCTTGATACAGGTCAAAGCGCAGCGTGACCGGCTGTCCTTCTTTGATTCCCAGATCACCGCCACCCTTCCAAGCCACTCGGCTCCAGGCCTGATCGCCGACCAGCGAGACACAGTCGCTGAGCGCTCGGCCCGCGACTCCGTCAACCTGGACTTTGACCCAGCCTGTCCTTTGAGTCACCGCGTTGACCTTGAGAAAGCGGCCCGGGGACATGATGGGAATCATGGTGAATTCGCCCCTCTCTTCGGCTTGCAGCGCTACCATCCGGCCTTTCGGCCACACTGCGTATCCCAGTGCGCCCACCCGTTTCCCTCGAGGATACTTATGCGGAACATTGTGCCCGGTGTAAGGCAGCGCCCAATCTCCGTTGGGCAGCTCGATTAAGTCCGGGTTGACCCAAATGCACCCGCCATCCCATTGACCGAACGGCCGCGCGCGCAGCAAGTCGCCGCCAGGGACAAAATGCCAGAGCTTGCCGTCGTGGCTCGAAGCCATGCCGATGCGGGTTGTATCGTCAATCGCCGCATTCCAGATCGTCGGAAACATCAGGTGCTGGTCGGGCGCCCCAGGGATGCTCGTGCGGCAATTGGTGTAAAGGCTTTCTGAGGGCAGCATGTCTGGGCTTGGTTCGAGAATCATCTCGGATGGTGGGAACCGGCGGAAGTCGTCCGATTCGCTCCGGCCGATGGCGCGCCGACCTACGTCGGGAGTTGCGAATATCGGGTGGCAGTCGCTCCGTGCGCGGGCCAACCGACCAGTACCGCGTGTACAGAACGTATTTCTTAAGCGTCGCATCGTAATAGGCGACGTTCAGCGTGTCGCAATACTCAACCACCAAGGGGTCCGGGAGAGTGGTCCATCGAACGCCGTCCGGCGAGACCGATCCACGAAGGCAGGTGATCTCGTCTTTTTCCCCGAGCAGGAGCAAGGCGCGCGGCTCCCAACCGTCAGGTCGCTTGTTCCGATACGCCTCGAACTGCGCGCGGTTGATGTGGCCGACCCAGACGGACTTGAACCTTTCCTCCGCCGGACCCGCGGGATCTATGAACGTGTGGCCGAGTCCATCTTCATTCAGGCCATCGAAGACGAGCTTTGCTTTTTTCTCCCAGTGCATGCCGTCCTTCGACTCCCAGTACTCTGAAGAACTCCAACTTTTATAGATTCCGCCATCATGGAGGAGGCTGCGGTAAGGTCGCTCGAAAGGACCCACAACTGAAGGTTTCTGAGCCATGATGGCAATTCCGTGGGGCGCATTGACTCCGACGTGAACGGCATCGAACAAGCCCTCATCTCCTTTGACATAGACGCTTTTGCCTTCCTTGTTCCGCCAGTCCAGGTCACCGGGTTGAATGTAGTACCAATTGGCGAAAATGACCCGTTTGCCCGCGAGTTGATACGGCTTGCCCTGCATCAACCTGGTCGTCGTGATTCCACCGACCACTTCACGCGCTCCGCGAGTTCCAACGGCTTGAAGCGGATCGGTTGCAGTTGCTCGATATGCTAAGCCCAGGCACAGCAGCGCTTGGACGAGGCAAAAGAAGTCGGCACGATGGCAAGTGCGCTTCGTCGTCAGGTGGTGTGCGATCATGGTAATGCGTTTCCAGTCTGCGGCTGCGCGCACTCGCAAGAGTCGCGTCCGCGGGCCGAAAACTTTTTGCCGGCTGAGTCGCGCAGAGTCACTGCCATAAAGCGCCTGGTCTTAGTCGAAACAAGAAACTGTCGCGAATGCTGACAGAGCAGGCCGAACGAGGCCAATGCCTTTTCGGCATTGGGACCATCTCCGGTGAGTATTTGCCAACCAACGGCGCTTATGAGAAATGGAGGCGTGATTAGCAGATCGCGCACATCCTTACATGGTCGCTCGTACTGTTACAGTGTTCCGACTTTGCTGTTTTGCGCCGCATTGATTTGCGGCACAAGCCTCAAGGCTGCTGAGTTCGCATCGCTCCCGGCGATATACGAGTACCGCGCCCAGGACATGAAATCGTTGCGCACACGCTTTGCCAAACCGCCGCGCGAGGCGGCCCCGTGGATCTATTGGATGTGGTTCGATAACGTCGTCTCAAAAGACGAGATCGAACGCGAGTTAATAGAAATCGCCGACGCTGGCTTTGGCGGAGTGGAGTTGCGCTTGTTGAGCTTTTATGGGTGGAGCGGCACGCCCCCGGTTCCCAAGGACGACGCCGTGCTGCGCCAACTTGGCCACCGTCGCCTCAAGTATCAGTCCGACGAGTTTCTGGACGTGCTCGAATTCACGTGCGCGACTGCGGAACGGCTGGGCTTGCGCTTCTCCCTCAACATGGGCATGGGCTGGCCACCGGGTGGGACTTGGATAACTGAGGAGCATCGTTCAAAGCTGCTGTCATGGACGACACGTGAGCTCGAGGGTTCGGCAGCACTCAATGAGAAGGACCTGCCCCACGATTCATTTGTTCTCGCCTGGAAACTGGCCGGGGACGGCAAGGACGTCGAAGTGGGTTCGTTCCGCGATTTGTCTTCGTTGATCCAGTGGCGTGAAGGGCGCGGCGCGCTGCGATGGGAGACGCCGCCGGGACGCTGGCTCGCCGCGGTGTTCCGCGTCACGCCCGGTGGGTTGTGCGATAAGGGCGAGGGTTATGAAGCCGACCCAGGTTCAGCCAAGGCGGTCGAGTTTCATCTGAACCATTTGTTCGGTCGCCTCGACACCAAGCTTCGCCGCTTTTATGGCAAGACACTGACCGACATAGCGTCCGACAGCTGGGAATACGAACCGGGCAAGGGCCGGTATTGGAGTGCGACGATTCCGGACGCTTTTCGCAAGCATACCGGCTACGACTTGCGACCACGCCTGTATGCAGTGCTTGGCTATGGGCCCGAGCCCCAGCGCGTGCTGGCTGACCTTCAGCGCGTCGAGCAGGAGTTGGTGCGCGATAACTTCCTCGTAACCTCAGCACGTATTCTCCACGAGCGAGGTCTGCGGCATCGCCCCCAGCTCTACGGGCGCGGGCTGAGCCGCGACTACTTTGAAGTCTATGCCCTGGCCGATGTGCCGGAAATCGAACAATGGGAGTTTGTGCCGGAAGCGCCCTGGACCGCGCGGACGCTGGGCCATCCGATTATTTCGGCTGAATCATTCACGTTCTTGAGCCGTAATCCGGAACCAGTGCATGCGCCTCATGGGTTGTGGGAGAGCGCTCCCGCCCACCTTCGCTGGCATGCGAACAATTTTTTTAGCCTGGGAATAAATCGAATCCAGTTTCACAGCTTCGGCTACAGTCCGCCCGGCGTGCCGCTGCCGGGCTGGCGCATTTACGCGGAAACCCATTTCAACCGGAATGTGCCCTGGTGGCCGAACATCTCGTCGCTGACAACGTGGATGGCGCGTGTGCAGTGGTTCCTTCAAGCCGGTGAGCCGGTCGCCGATGCGCTGGTCTATCCGGTGCGCTCGAATCCGCTGGAGACTCCTTATAACACCGCGACGGATCAGCCGGTATCCGCAGCCGACGCAATAGATGCCGCCAATCCGCGCACGTTGTCACTCGTGCGCGACCGGTTTGTCGCCGGCCGATATCAGGTCAAAAATTTGTTACTGCTCGACAAACCGGGCGCCGGGCCGGAGGCGGATGCAATTGCCGATTTCGAGAAGCGTGGAGTCCGGGTGATCCGTGCGCCGCGCGGTGGCACGAACGCCTGGTCCAAAGCCGTGGTGGAACTCCGCTCCGTTCACTGGCCGGAAGGCGCGCAGTTGGCGTTTCAACATCGTCGTGTGCGCAATGCGGACCTCTACTTTGTCGTCAATCGCGGCGAGCCTTTCGCAGGAGAAGTCTCATTTCCCCACACAGGCGGGCGCGTCGAACTGTGGGATGCGGATCGCGGCGCGGTGCGGGCCGCGGCGCGTTATCGCGAAGAGGCAGGGCGCACGTTCGTGTCGCTTTCTTTGGGACATTTCGAATCGGTATTGCTGACGTTTAGCTCCGACCCGCCGCTCGTGCACCTCACAAATGCAGGGCGTGGCGAATTTGAGTTCAACGCGCGCGGAGATCTCATCGGGAACTTTGCCGAGTCCGGCGCGAAACAGGTACAGCTTTCCACGGGGCGTAAGAAAGACATTGAAATCGCGCTCCCTGCGGCGGTGCCGATCCGCGGCCCTTGGAAACTCACCGTAAACCCGGCCCACGCAGTCAGCCCGCAGCCCCCGACCAATACGTTCGCCCTGAAACGACTTGTTTCCTGGCGTGAACTGCCGGAACTAAAACAATTCGCGGGCACAGTCACATACACGACTGACTTCGAACTCTCCGGGGCGCAAATCAATGGCGACCTGCGGTGGACCTTGAAGTTGGGAGATGTTTACGAACTGGCACACGTCTGGCTCAATGGCCATGAAATCGGCACCGCCTGGTCGCCGCCGTTCCATCTTGAAGCCACCGACCGCCTGAAACGCGGCCGCAACACGTTGCGCATCGAGGTGCCGAACGTGCTCAAGAACCATTTGGAAGGAGGCGATGATTATCACCGCCCGTCGGGCTTGCTCGGCCCTGTGCAATTGGTTCCCAAGCGGTGCGTGGTATTTCATCCGCACTAAGCGCAACCAGCAAACCTCGTAAGGCGGAACGGAACCGGTCTCTGCAGCTTCTTGCGAATCTTCGTTTGCGCTTGAGCGCTATCGGATACGAGTGCAGGCTGCGGCCACTGCCATCACGAACGAGTTCCGTAACCCAAATCTGATTATGAGCAAAGCCGAGAAAATTCCGAGCGAGGCGATCGTAAGGACTGACAGCCGCACGGGACGGCAAGTGCGCCAGGTGACGAATCACCCCTCAATCCATCACCATCCGTTTTTCTATGTTCCTGCCTACGACGATCAAATGCGCTGGCTGGTTTTCATCTCGCACCGCACGGGCACGGCGCAAATCTTTGTGGAAGAGCGAAGCACCGGAATGCTGCGGCAGTTGACAAATCGTCCCGACATACACGAGTGGTCGCTGCACCCCGCTCATCAGGGAGATTACGTTTACTTCACGGCCGGCACGAGCGCCTGGCGGGTGCATATCGAGTCGTTGGAGGAAGAGTTGCTCGCGGACTTCGGCCAGGTGACCATGCGAGAGCAGGGAATGGTTGGGGCCGCGATGGGCACGACGACGGTGAGCCATGATGATCGCTGGTGGGCGATTCCGGTCAAGGCCGGCTCGATGTCGCAGTTCTGGGTAATCGACCTTCAAAACGGTGAACGACGACTCATTCTGGAACGCGATACCATCGGCCATCCACAGTTCCATCCAAGCGACGCGAATCTGCTCCATTATGCCGGCCCGTACTATGATCGCCTGTGGGTGATTCACCGTGACGGCACGGGAAACCGCTTGGTTTACAAGCGGGACGTGGCGAAGAAAGAATGGATCGTTCACGAAGTGTGGATGCCGGGCGCAAGGGAACTTCTCGCGGTCAACTGGCCGCATGGCATGATCGGCGTGGACATTGATACAGGGGCGATCCGGCCCGTCACTTCCTTCAATGCGTGGCACGCGATGGTCAATCGCGATGGTTCACTCATGGTTGCCGACACGACTTATCCTGACATCGGCCTGCAACTGTTCGACCCACGTCCCGGCGCGGGGCAGCCGCGCCCCCTTTGCTTTCCGGAGTCAAGCAATGCCAGCATGCACTGGAACACGGACCATTGTCCGTATGATGATGGTCCCGTCAAAGTCTATGCTCCTCAACATACACATCCGCATCCCAACTTCTCCCCGGACGGCTCGCGCGTGGTGTTTACTTCCGACCGCACCGGCCACGCCCAGATTTACGAAGCCCTCACCGGAATCTGACGGTGCGGCCTGTGACCTGGGCGATTCTACCGGCGCGCGAACCAAAGGCCGATCAACACCATCGCCGCCATGTAAGCGACGATCACAACTCAATCGAGCCAGCGCAAACTACCCATCTGGACATTCGGCTCGCAGGTTCAGAAAAGATTCCTGATTCGATCAAAGTGTTCGTTGGCCCGGAAGGCGGAAAAGTAATGCTCAGTCGCACGTGGTCACGCCAAGGTCGAGGAACCTTCCAAATCAAGCGCGGTGGATTTAAGAACAGCTTCAAGCACCAACAAGCTCGGCTCACGGCACGTAATGCTTTTTTTGCATCGGAGCGATGCTTCGATACCATTAGCCTGCCGATTCTCATGCGATAAGATGTCATACCGTTTTATACAGCCGTCAGCGCATGAGTGCATGCCCCATGAATTCAGCATTGCCATCGGGCTTGTTTTGTTGCTCGCACCTCGAGCAGTGGCCCAGCCGCGCGAAGCCATAACAGGGTGCTGCTCTTCGTTTACTTGATGCGACTCACATGAAACTACATCCAATAGACAGGCGGAAGTTTTTGGCGTCCGCGGCTTGGTGCGCCGCCGCGGTGGGCTCGAGCACATCGGGATTTCTCGTGGCGGGCGAACCGGCTGGCGCCAGACGCAAAATTCGGATTGGATTCCTCGGCGCCACATACTCACACGCCCCCCGCAAGCTCGGCATGATCCTTGCCTCAAGCGACTTCGAGCTTGTGGGGATTTGCGAGGAATCCGCGACCGCGCGGCAGGACTGCGAGAAGGCGGGCGCAAAAATCATCTCGCAAGACGAGTTGCTGGCGCGGAGCGAAGTGGTGGCCGTCGAGTCCGCGGTGCGCGACCACGCGCGGCACGCGTTGCTCTCACTCAAAGCCGGCAAGCATGTGCATCTGGAAAAGCCGCCGGCCACGACGCTCAGCGAAGTCGCGGAGATGGTCGCCATCGCGCGGGAAAGAAAACTTCTGCTGCAAACGGGTTACATGTGGCGCTACAACCCTGGCTTCACGACCATTTTCGAAGCGGTGCGCAAGGGATGGCTGGGCGAAGTCTTTCTGGTTCGCGCGAACATCAGCAATTTACTGGCGCCGGCCCGCCGCCCCGATTGGGCGGAGTTCAAAGGAGGCTCGCTGTTCGAACTGGGATCGCATCTCGTTGACGCAGTCGTCCGTTTGCTGGGCAAGCCAAAGTCCGTGACACCGTTCTTGCGCGAGCATGGGAGCGCTTCGGACAAACTGAAAGACAATAACGTGGCAGTCCTAGAATACGATAAAGCGATGGCTGTGATTACCAACACCGCGCTACAGGACACCAAGTTGGCGCAACGGTCGTTTGAAGTTCTCGGTTCGAACGGCACCGCGGTCCTGCAGCCGATCGAACCTCCGATGCTCAATATCGAATTGGTCAGCGCTGCCGGTCCCTACAAGAAAGGCATGCAGACCGTACCCATGCCGCCTTACGCACGTTACGAAGCCGATTTCCTCGAGCTTGCCGCGGCAGTGCGAGGCGAACGGAAGCTTTCCGTCAGCCTTGAGGAGGAATTGGCCGTACAGGAAACGCTGCTCAAAGTTTGCGAGATGGTTTGAAAACTTCCCGCAGAAAGTTCATTTCAACTGCTGGTTCAATGCTGGCAGCTTCACCAAAGGCGGCGCGCTCACTCCTTATTCTTTGCCTTCTGGGGCTATCGGTTACCTCGCTTCGCGCGGACGTGACCTTGGCGGCGCCCTTCCGTAATCGTGTCGTTTTGCAGTGTGACAAGCCGGTGACGGTGTGGGGATTGGCCGCGCCGGAAGAGAATATTGAGGTTCAATTCAAAGCGCAGACGAAGGTGACCACGGCGGACCGTCGAGGACAGTGGAAAATCAAGTTGGATTCTCTGTCGGCGAGCGCTGAACCGGCAAAGCTTACCGTGACCGGCCGGAATACGATCACAGTTAACAGCGTGCTGGTCGGTGAGGTCTGGCTTTGTTCGGGCCAATCGAACATGAACTTCCCGTTGAAAAGCGCCCAGGGTGCCGCTCACGAAATCGGCGAGGCGAAACATCCATTGATTCACTATTTCGAAGTCAAATCTGCCGTTGCCGATCAGCCGTTGGAGATGGCGGAAGGTGAGTGGAAAGTGTGCGGGCCGGATACGGCGGGCGAGTTCACGGCGGTGGGATATTTTTTTGCGCGGGAACTTCAACGCGAGCTCGGCGTGCCAATTGGCATCATCAAGTCAACGCTGGGCGGCAGCCCCATCGAAAGTTGGATGAGTGCGCAAGCACTGGCTGACAACCGTGCCGCTGCTCTGGCCGCCGAAGAAGAATGGAAACCGCTCGCCGCTGATTTCGAAAAGCGGAACGCCGAGTACCAGCGTCAACTCGCGGCCTGGCAGTTGCGGGAAGCAAAGGCCCGGTCTTCCGGGCAAAGCGCCGCCAACCCGAAGCCGATGCCCACGCAGGAAAAGAGTGACCGAAAAAAACCGAGCGGCCTCTACAATGGCTTCATTCATCCGCTGGCGCCACTGACGATCGCCGGCTTCCTTTGGTATCAGGGCGAAGGCAACGCCGAGCGACCGGCGGATTATCGGGTTTTGTTCCCCGCCATGATTCGCCAATGGCGCCATGCTTTCCAGCAGCAGGATTTGCCGTTTCTATTTGTGCAACTGCCAAACTATGCACTGCCCAATGACGCAAGCGGACAGAAATGGGCTTGGTTCCGCGAAGAGCAAACCACAGTGCTGTCGCTTTCCAATGTGAACATGGCGGTTACCATTGATGTGGGTGATCCCGGCGACATTCATCCGGCCAACAAACAGGAGGTGGGACGGCGGCTCGCACTCGTCGCGCTCCGAAAAATTCATGGCCGGGAAGTTGAGGATAGCGGGCCCGTGTATTCCGGGATGGAGCGGCAAGGCTCGGCCATGCAGATTCACTTCACCCACGCATCGGGACTGCACTTCAAGGGCGCACTGACGAATGCTTTCCTGATCGCTGGCAGCAATCGGCAATTCATTCCGGCGGAAGCGCGGATTGAACGAGAGACGGTCGTGGTTTTTGCGACGGGACTCAGCGAACCCACGGCCGTTCGCTTCGCGTGGGCAAATGACCCCCAAGGCTGGCTGCTTAATTCACAACATCTGCCGGCAACCCCGTTCCGCACCGATAACTGGTAATCACTGAGCCTGACGACGGCATAAATCCACACAACCTCACAAATATGAACCCCAATAATCATCTGCACTTCGGACTTGGCAATCGGATGAATCAGTTCGCAGTTTTTATTTTTCTCAGTAGCAGCATGGTGTTGCCGATCTCCGCCGCCACCGTCCAAAAGCACTATTACGGTCACGACGCGGTGCATGACCAATATGGCGTCATCGCGCCATGGTATCACGAACCCAACGGTCAATGCGATTTACGCGTGCGCATCGCGGCGGAGACACTCAAGCGTTACCCGTGGACGACCGCGACCAATGCCATCGCCGCCTACCCGCACTATGTCTTTAACGGCTATTGGCGGATTCATACCAACAGTGTGATCGAACCAGGCAACCCTAGTGATTTCTACAATGGCGACCTCGGCCAGCGGGCAACCAGCGTGTTGAACGCCTTTGTGGATTACTACCGCTATACCGGCGATCCAGCAGCACTCGCGCACGTCACTTATATGGCTGATTACCTGTTGGATCACTGCTTGACTCCTGCTGATCACCCGTGGCCTGGGATGTTCATTAGCGTCCCGTCCAAGGGGAAGGCCTATTACAAGGCGGACCCGCACGGAATGATCCAACTCGATATCTGCGGCTCGACGGGCCAGGCCTTGCTGCGCGCCTATCAGCTCACCGGAAATACCCGCTGGCTGGAGGCTGCGAAACATTGGGCCGATGTCCTCGCCGCGCGATGCGATCTCAATCCCGATGCCGACCCGTGGCCGCGGTATGCCAATCCCGAAGATGTGACATGGGCAAACCTTGAACTGGCCAATAAGCAAACGACTGGGGTCATAATGATCCTGGGCTTTCTGGACGATCTGATCCGGCTCGACTACACAGGTCAGAACAATGCCATTGTGGCCGCGCGGGACGCGGGCCGACGATATCTGCACGACAAACTGCTGCCGGCATGGTGGGTGAATGACACATGGGGCCGGTACTTTTGGGATTGGCGGGCATATGTGCAATCATGCATCATCACGTCGGAGGCGGCACGATACCTCATGGACAACAAGGCCGATTTTCCCAACTGGGGTCACGATGCGCGAAACATTCTCACGCTGTTCTTCAACCATACCAGCGTCAACCCCAAGTCCAACGGCGACGTTTACAGCGGTGCCTGGGCGTATCCGGAGTCGTGCGGATGCTGCGAGCGCTCCCTTTGGTATAGCCCGATGGTTCACGCGCCCGCTTTTGCACAATTGGCCGTGGAGACAGGCGACGCCTGGTGCCGCGAACTGGCCTATCGCCAATTGGTGCTGCAAACCTACGACATCCATGAAACGGGAGTTTCCGAGGACAACATAGATGGCGGCACTCATGTCAACGGTGCCTGGCTGAACATTGCGCATCCGCTGCCGCTGCGGTTCGTGCTGGCAGGCATCGGCTGGTTGCCTGAGGAATTGGGCGCCAGCCGCGAAAATCACATCGTTCGCTCAACAGCGGTCGTGAACTCCGTGAGCTACGGCGATGGCCGCATCGAATACACGACCTTCGACGCGCCGGCCGACACGTCCGAAGTGCTGCGCCTTGCGTTTGCGCCCAAGTCAGTGACGGTGGATGGAAAGAAACTGAAGCGCCGGCAGGACACAGCCGCCAACGGCTACACAATCAAGAAACTTCCAAACGGCGACACGATCGTCTCTATCCGGCACGACGGCGGTCGGAGAATCGTTGTCACTGGTGACGACCCTCAACAAGTCATCCAGGACGACAAGCTGACCTACGAGGGAGAGTGGAAGACGGAATCACCGCTCCATGTCACTGAAACCGCTGGTGCGTCATTCAATACCGCCTTCACCGGCAATCAAGTGCGACTGATCGGTTGGGCTGGCCCGTCCGGCGGGTTGGCGGATGTCTATGTGGATGGCGTCAAGCAATTGGTTCAGATAGATTGCTGGAACCCGCGTCCGCGCAGCCAGCAGGTGCTTTACTACAAGAATGGCCTACCCCAAGGCAGGCACACCCTCAAGGTAGTGGCGCGCGGCGAACATTATCCGTATTCGCGCGGCAACCGGATTTGCGTGGATGCCGTGCAGTTCTCCGCCGCGAACAAGGCGCACGGCTTTCCGTCTGGCACCGGGCCGACAGAAACTCAGCGGATGATTTTTGGCTACACGGGCCGGAATGACTACCGTGACTCGCAAGGCCACAGTTGGCGGCCTGCCACCGGGTGGGTCATTCGTACAGGGCACAAGACGGATTCGGTGGTCACTTCGTGGTGGCTCACCCCCGCCACCAACGTGATTAGTAACACGTCAGAGCCGGAGCTTTATCACTACGGCGTTCATGGACAGGACTTTTGGGTCAACCTGACAGTCGGGCCGGGCAAATATTTTGTGCGATTGAAGTTCGCAGCCGTCCGCGACATGAAAACGCAACCGAGTTGCTTCGATATCCGCATCAATAACCGGCTCGTGGCGGAGCGGTTCGATGTTGCCGCGACCGCCGGCGGAACGAATCGCGCGGTGGACATCGTTTTCAATCACATCGCGCCCGCTAATGGAATCATCGAAGTCCGGTTCACCGGCGCGGCCAAGATCATCGGCGACAAGCTCGTGCCCGGCGAAGCCTTTGTACAAGCCCTCGAACTCGGCCCCGGTGACGGTGGCCAAGGAGTAGTGCCGGAAGCGCCAGCCAAGATCACGAAGAACTCGAAGAACTAGACGCGGTTGACGGTGCCGCAGCCGTTGCCGGCGGAAAAATGAACCGATGGCAGTGTGATTCCAGACTTCAGCCTCACGGACTGCGATCCGATTCAGGCCGACGCAGTGAACCGCGTGGTGACCTGGAAAGGCCGGAGCGATGTTTCGGCCTTGGCGGGCCAGCCAGTGCGACTGCAATTTGAACTGCCGTCGTCCAAGCTTTACGCCTTTCAGTTTGGGAGAGAATCAAACCCGGGGCAGGTTCCTGAAGAGGTTGATGCCTGAACACAGAAACTAAGAATCCAGGTACGGTGAATCGAAGCAGAAACATGATCAAAGCCATGAAACGCCAACTCACCCAATTGGTTGTCCTTCTCACCGCCCTGTATAGCTTGCCGCCAGTCGCCAGCGCGCAGGACAAATCGTCGCAGTCAGCGCCCAGGCAGGATGCACGACCGCCTGCTGCCCCGTGGAAGCTGTTGTTTTCCGGCAGCCAGGACGTAACGGACACTTGGGGCAAACTGCATTTCGGCGTGACGCCGGTGCGGCTGATTCGCGAGCACGAGCACCCCGGGTTCACCGTCGTTGGTTGCTTTCCGCTTCCCGATGGCTCGTGGGAGGTATTTGGCCAGCAACTGACGGAGCTCAAGCCCGGTGACGAAACAGGGCGGGTCATGGCTTGGAAACTAGTCCGCGCCACCACGCGCGACGGCACAACGTTTGAAAACCAGCAGACGGTGTTTGAGCAATCGGCGGCGTGGACGGGTCATTTCGCGATCGCTAAAAACGGGGATTCCGGGGAGTACCTGATGCTCAAGCTCAAGGTGGATAATTCCGGTTTTGCCTATACGGCTTTCTTCAGTTCCGACGGCAGGCGCTGGCAAGAGCATCCCGGCAATCCGCTCTTCTACGACGGTGATGCCATGAGCCTGTTCTGGAGTCCGGTACTGCGCCGGTTCGTGTGCATCAACAAGGGCCTTCAGCCCCACCGAAAACATCTCATTGATCACGGGGGACCGACGCCTGCGCTTGGGGATGATTCCCTGCGCGACCGGCGGGTGCTGATGATGCGTTCCAGTTCTGATGGGCGCAGTTGGGAGCCTGCGGTTTCCATGCCCGATGTCTGGAACCGAAACGGCCGCAAGGGTTCCATCCCGGCTGGATTCCTGACCCTGCCGGATGCCGAGGATCCGCCGGACCTAGAGTTCTACAGCGGCAACGGCTTCTGGTATCACGACCGCGCCTACATGATGGTGCTTAACTACGCGGCCAGTCCGCTGTTGCTGCACCAACATGCGCCGCATTTGGACAACGAATGGTGGACCAGTTCCGATGGCTTGCGCTGGGAACGTCCCGGCCGTGGTGTCAACGCGCTGGAGGTGTTTCCTCAGATTCCCCGGCTCGAAACCCATCCCATGATCATCAACGGCAACATTCTGTTCCCGCGCGGCAAGCTGTTACTGGGGCTGCCGGAGGATCGCATCAGCTATGTGGGGGCGCGCGCCAACGGCGAGTTCTCGACGAAGTCGTTTAAGATGTGGGCGGCGGACCTGTTCCTGAACGCCGCAGCGCCAGCGCCCGAGCGCCCATTCGCAAAGGACCAGGCTTATGTCATGGTGGCTGCGGTGGACGATAAGGGAAGTGTGATTCCGGGCTTCGAGGCGGAAAAATGCCTCATCCGCAACGAAGACCGGCGCGACATTCCGTTGAAATGGGGTGATGCCTCCGCGCGGCAACTCGCCGGAAAAACCATCCGGCTCCGGTTCTTCCTCCGCAGCGCCAACATCTATGCCGTGCGCGAGAAGCTGCCTTGACTCGGACTGAAAACAAACGGCGGTTGCGCGCGGGCCCTACCTGAAAGACGCGCACGGCGCGCGAAATGTCAAAAGACAAACTCGTGTTGGAGATTTCCTTACTGCTGCTGCTGTCGCTGGCGGGCGGATTTTCCGCCGTCGGCGCAGAAGCAACCGTCGCGAGAAATCCTTCACGGTCATCGCCGTCGCTCGAGTCGTTCTGGTCGCCAGCTCTGACCAATCCCGCACCGCTGAATGTGGAAGTATTGGGGACGAACGAGGTCCAGGGCGTTGCCATCGAAAGAATCCGCTACACCGCATCCTCATGGCAGGGCCAATCGCAGCGGGCATTTGCGCTGTATGCTCACCCGCCAGGCCTCGGCCCATTCCCGGCCATTCTGCAGATTCATGGCGGTGGCCAGACTTGCTATCCCGAGAACGTGGTTTACTTCGTCAAGCACGGGTATGCCTGCCTGTCGTTCGACTGGACCGGACCAAGAGCGGGGCGTCCCGACGATTCGGTGACGCACTGGGCGAAACCGATTCAAGGAAATTATTTCGGTGCGGACGGGCAAGATGCGCACGACGTGTTGATTTATCACGCGACGCTGGCCGCAATTCGCGGAATTGACTTTCTGGCAAGCCGACCCGAAGTGGATCCGGGACGCATCGGTGTACAGGGGATCTCCTGGGGAGGATTCCTGACCTGGCTCGTCAATGGACTGGGCGCCCGCATCAAGGCAGCCGTGCCGGTGTATGGCGTGGGCGATCAGGATTTGCAGTGGAACGATATGGGGATCGCATTGCGCACCCGGGGTCCGCAAATGCGTTCGCTGTGGCGCGGGCTGTTCGATCCTGTCAGTTTCGCCGGGCGACAGCATGGGCCTGTGATGTACCTCGACGGCGCGAACGATTTTTTCGGTCCGCAGGATTTGGCAGAGCAGCGGCTCGGCGCACTGCGCGTCGCTCATCGGCGCAGTTACAGTCCCAATCGCATGCACAATCTGGATGAAGAGAGCGTCGCGGCAGGCATGGCCTGGCTGGAGGCACACCTCAAATCGCCGACGCCCGGTTTTCCGGCGGAACCGGAGGTGGTTTTTGAAACAAACGATGCGGGGGAATTCGTCGCGTCGGTAACGCCCGACGCGAGCCGGAGGATTCGGTCTGTGCATTTTGATTTCAGCCGCGGAGATCAACTGCCGCTTCTGCGTTGCTGGCTTTCGATCGAGGCACGGCTGGAAAACAATGGGCGCTGGCGGGCTGCGATCCCGCTGGTGGATGCCACCCAGCGGATCGCTGTCATGGCCCAGGTCGTTTATGACACCGGCGTGATGCTAAGCAGCAGCGTGCATGAGTTTCGTCCCGCCGTGAAGCTCGCCAAACGCCCGCTGGCCCAATCCGTTCCCGGGGATACCATCGTTGATGCGAACGAACCTTTGGGCGGGATTTATATTCCGACGGGGACAGATTTCACTCATGCCGATCCTCCGCCCGCGCGCCTGACGAGCGGCGAGATCGGCGGGCGACAAGCCTTTATTTGCGAGCCAGTGGAGGCCGTAAAATCAATTCGCATTGCGACGCGCCGGATGGTTGACCCAGCCACTCGTGCCGGGGGAAAAGCGCAACTGGAAATCTGGACGCATGACGTGGCTCGGATGCAGATTCGGCTGAACTTTTTTCTACGCGAGCCCGAGGCTGAGGAGCATGAAGCGACCGTGACGCCCGGCGCAGGCTGGCAACGCCGCGTATTGTCGCTTTCGGATTTTGTGCCGCTCAACGAGGAAACGGGAAAGGCGGAGGTGAAACACGGCCGGCCACTTTCGAACTGGAACGAGGTTCACCAAATCGAACTGATATGCGAGCCAACGCCTGGAGGGAAGGTCGCTCTGAACCGCATGGGCTGGGTTCGCAACGAGGTTCAACCATGAGCGCCGTTGGCGATGGGGAAGCCTCAACCAAAAACGTGGCGAACGTTCCGCTTCGGTTGATGCACCGATTCCATCGTGTGGCAATCAGGGCGCGGCACCAGTCTTAGCGTCATCCCTCCCCGCCTTTTGCACGCCATCGCCGGCACTCAGAAAGCGCCTCCAGTTCACCCGCACATCGTTCGTCTGAGGAGCGCCCGGCGTGCTGCGACCGTCGTTGACCAGCTTTTCCATGAGTGCGGTGAGTTCGGCGACGACGTCGGGCTTTTCCGCACGCAGGTTCGTCGTTTCGCCAAGGTCTGCGACCAGATTGAAGATCTGCGCCGGATGAGCGTCGCGTGGGCTGTCATAGCCGCCCGGGCCGGAACCGAAAATGAGCTTCCATTCGCCTTTGCGGATGGCCAGGAGGCCAGAGAGGGACTGGTTCACGGCGATGGTGCGCACGGGAGCGTTACTGCCACGGAGCAGCGGCAGCAGGCTCACGCTGTCTTCACCCGCGTCCGCACGGAGTTTCACGCCAAGGATATCGGCACAGGTGGCCAGGAGGTCAGCCTGTTGCACAAGTTGGTCGCAACGCGTCCCGGCACGCACCACTCCTGGCCAGCGCACGATGAATGGCACGCGATGGCCTCCCTCCCAGATGTCCGTTTTCCAACCGCGCAACGGACCGCTCGGGAAGTGACCCTTGCGCTGAAGTTCGTCCGTGCCGATGTAAGGAGCACAGCCGTTGTCGCTCGTGAACACAACCAGCGTCCGACCCACGATTCCACTTTTCTCCAAGGCCGCCAGCACGCGCCCGACGACGGCGTCCGTCTCCATCACGAAGTCCGCGTAGGTGTTCAAACCGCTCCGGCCCCGCCACTCCGCGTTCACCGCAAGTGGTGTGTGCGGCGCAGTGAGCGGCAGGTAGAGAAAAAACGGCTCCAATTTTTTTGCCGACTCCGCAACGAAGGCGCATGCGCGGTCGCCAATTGTCGGGAGAATCCGCTCGAGTTTCCAGCCCGGCAGAGCGGGGCCTGGCAGATCGGCGAGGTTTGCTTGTTTTTTGAGCAATTCGGCGGGCAGAAATTCGCTGGGCACTCCCACCGTATGATCATTCTCAATGAAACAGAACGGCGGAAAATTTGGCAGGTCAGTCCCAAAGTAAGCATCGAATCCGCAAGTGGTCGGTCCACCGGCAATGGGTTGGCTGAAAACTTCTTTCCACACCGCGCGCTGATCGTCCGGAGGAGTCACACTGCCACCCAATGGTTTGGCGCGAAACACCGCGGCCTTGGCTGGCGGAATGGGCCAGTCCCAGCCGAGGTGCCATTTGCCGATGGCGGCGGTGCGATAGCCATTCCGCTTCAGCAGGCTCGCGATGGTCAGGCGCTCCGGAGTAATCAGTGGCGCGCCGAAGGCTGGGACGATGCCAGACTGCAGCCGTGTTCGCCAATGATACCGTCCCGTGAGCAATGTGTACCGGCTGGGGGAACACACGGCCGAACTCGAATGCCCGTCCGTAAACCGCATGCCTTGGGCGGCAAGCCGGTCAATACTCGGCGTAGGTATCTTCCCGCGTTGCGGGTTGTAGCACTGCGCGTCGCCGTACCCCAAATCGTCGGCTAGGATGATGACGATGTTGGGTTTGACGGGAGAATCGGCGGCCAAAACTGAAACACCGAGAGGGCACAGCAGCGCCAGATGGAATGCGAGGACTTTCATTTCGTATGGTTGGACGTGTTAGAGGTGCGGGAACAAGTAGAAAATCGTAAACGCCCCATGGTGCCCAAGCTGACCGCCTTGACCGGTGATGGTCTTCCTTTCCATGAACCAGCGCGACTCAGGCGGCCTTGGGCTGGAGCACCAGGTTGTATTTGGCAGCCAGTTTCTGGAGCAGACGTTGTTCGGTTTGCGCCACTCTCTCTTCATATTTCCTGAGTCCCGCTTCGACATAGGCCCGGCCATGCACCATCAGCCGCCAGAACAGCTCCGCCAGCTTGCGCGCCAACGCCAGGTTGGCAACCAAACCGCCCCGCCGCCCTTTCAAGCGCCGGTAAAAGCCGCCCAGCGCCTTGTCCACACTGCGGCCCACGCTGCGCGCGATCACGCAGAACAATCGCCCGGCCCGGTTGCGCGAACGCTTCTGGCTGCCCCGGCGTTTGCCGCTCTGCCGGCTGCCCGGCGCCAATCCCAACCAGGCGGTGAAGTGTTTCTCGCTCTTCCAGTTTTTGCCCAGGTCGGTGCCCACTTCGCCGATCAGTTGCAGCAAGACGTAGTCGGCCACGCCCGGCAGCGTGGTCGGGTCTTTCTGCCCGCACAGCCGCCACAACAGCCCATGCAGTCCCGCAATCTGCGGCGCGTTGACTCCGCCCCGCTTGGTCGCCGGCGGCGCCGGCTGGCTCGGATCCTCCGGTCCGGCCAGTTCCTGCAGCACCGCCTCGGTGGCCTGGTCACACTCGGCGATTTTCTTTTGATAGCACTGCCACAACTCGTGCGCCTGTCGCAGGGCAAACAGATGTTCGTCCTTCCAGGTGCCCTCCAGGGCCTGGCGCAGCGGGTCCGCTTTCTTCTTCTGAATCTGCGGATCGCACAGCGCCAGCAGCGTCACCGGACTGCGTTCCCCCGCCAGGATCGCCTCGATCATTTTCAGACCGCTGACCCCCGTCAGGTCGCTGATCACGTCGTGAATCTTGAGATTCATCCGTTCCAGCGCTTTTTGCATGTGCTGCTCGTGACTGGCTGCCATCGTGATGTGGTCGGTGCGCAAACGCAGGTAGTCCTGCAACCGCCGGATGTGCTCCGGGGGCACGAAGCCCGGCTGGAGCAAGCCGTGCGCGTGCAGCGTGGCCTGCCACTGGCAGTCCTTCATGTCGGTCTTGCGGCCCGGCAGGTTCTTGACGTACTTGCCGTTGACCACGACCACGACCAACCCCGCT